>JAAEES010000173.1 GCA_013415575.1 Methanomicrobiales archaeon
GCGGTCAGGCCGGAGCGGGGGGCCGCATCCCGTGTGGCAGCCGTTCCCTATGACGTGGTCACCACTGAAGAGGCTGCCGCGATCATCAGGGAGAACCCGATGAGTTTTCTGCGGATCAGTCGTCCCGATGCCGAGCTGCCCGATGTACCCCCTCATGACGACCGGGTGTATGCCCGCGCACGGGAGCGCTTCGAAGAGCTGCGGTCTGCCGGCGTGTTCCGCGATGACGGGACCCCGGGGATGTATATCTACCGGGTCAGTTCCCGGGCAGGGACTTTCACCGGGCTCTGCTGCTGTCTCCCGGTTGATGATTACGAATCCGGGGTGATACGCCGGCATGAACAGACGCGGTACGATAAGGAAGAGGACCGCACCCGGCATATCGACGCAGTGAACGCCAACACCGGGCCGGTGGTCCTGATCTACCGGGACGCAGGATCGCTCGCCCGGCTGATCGAGGGACTGGCCGACACCCTCCCCCCGGAAGCCGAAGTGCGGTGGCGTGACGGTTCCTTCCACCAGATCTTCCGGGTATCCGACCCCGGGGATCTGGCCCGCATCGAAGCACTCTTCTCCACCGTTGACCGTCTCTATATCGCCGACGGTCACCACCGGGCGAAATCGGCGGTCAATGTTGCACACCGTCGACGCCAGGACGGGGGGCTCTGTGGCGAGGACGACCGCTTCATGGGAGTGCTCTTCGCCGATTCCGGAGTCCGGATACACGGATACAGCCGGATGGTCCGTGACCTCGGCGGCAGATCTGCCGAGGAGTTCATGGACGCGGTCTCAACGTCATACGGGATTGCTCCCTGCGGGCCGGTGGACCGCTCGGCCTTCCAGATAACCCCGCGGCAGCCGGGCAATGGCCACCTCATGCACATGTACCTTGGCCGCACCTGGTACGAATGCCGTGCGAAAGGAGACCCGCCCTCCAATCCCATATCAGCCCTCGATGTATCGGTCCTGCAGCGCGAGATCCTCGAACGGATCCTCGGCATCACCGACCCGAGAGGAGACGAGCGCCTCCAGTACCTCGGCGGGGCCCGGCCCATCGCCGATCTTGAGGCCATGGTGGACCGGGGTGAGTACGCGGTCGCCTTCTCCATGCAGCCGGTACGGGTGGAGACGGTCCTGTCCATCGCCGATGAAAACGGGATCATGCCCCCGAAATCCACCTGGTTTGAACCGAAGCTCCTCTCCGGTCTGATCATCCATACCCTCTCCTGAATACCTTTTTTCCCTTGCCGGGCAAAGGAGAGTACACCATGATCACTATCGCACTTCCCAAGGGCAGCCTTGAGGCGCAGACCCTGCAGCTCTTCAAGGAGGCAGATCTTGAGGTGAAACGCGGGGAGCGGGACTACAACCCGGTTATCTCCGATCACCGCATCGACAAGGTGAAGATCCTCCGGCCCCAGGAGATCCCGAAGTTCATCGAGATGGGGTACTTCGATTTCGGCATCTCGGGCCTCGACTGGGTGAAGGAGACCGGTTCCCGGGTGCGGGAGGTAGCACGCCTCTCCTACAGCAAGACCGGCGAAGGGACGGTCAAGATCGTGGTCGCAGTGCACGAGAGCGAACCGATCAACGATGTTGCCCACATCCGGCCGAACAGCCGGGTGACCACCGAATACCCTGAGATCACCCGTGAATACTTCGGCAGGCTCGGGATCCCGGTCCAGCTCTTCCACTCCTACGGCGCCTCAGAAGCGAAGGTGCCGGACCTGATGGACGTGGTAGTTGACCTGACCGAGACCGGGGCAACACTGCGGCGGAACGGCCTGAAGATCATCGGCCAGATCATGGAGTCCTACACCGTGATTATCGCCAACCGGGACAGTTTCGAGGACGAGGGGAAGCGCCGGGCAATCGAGGAGATCGTCACCCTGCTGCTCGGGGTGATCGATGCCCGCCACCAGGTGCTCCTCTCCATGAACGTCCCAGATGAGTCCATGGACCAGGTGGTCGCCGTACTCCCGGCACTCAAGAAGCCGACGGTGAGCAGGCTGCATGGCATCGACTACTACAACATCCAGACCGTGGCTAACAAGGGCGAGGTCAACACCCTGATCCCCAACCTCAAGGCTGCCGGTGCTGAAGATATCCTCGAGATCCCCATTGCAAAAATCATCCGGTAATCTTTTTTTCTCCTCATCAGCTCGTTACCCGGAGATCGGCATCTGACGAACAATTGCCCCGCGATCGCGTAACCAATTCTTATCATCGGTTCTTTTCCCAAAAGGAGCACAAATCTTAAATAGCGCGACGGCGATGTTCTGGTAACAGCAATCCGGAGGGAGAGAACCGGTTGCAACGAGACGTGAGTGCGGAAGGGAGGCCTGGTAACCCGGTGGCCCTCCCCCGCGCTCCCGGCTCCGAAATCCCTTTTCACCTGTTGTTTTCGCATGAAACGATTTCTGAACCCCTTTTTTCTCTTTCAGAGCCCGGAGACGAGCCCATGCATGACAGGATCGAGATACTGGTTGACGGGAGCGGCAACGGTCACTCCGTCGCCCTCTTCCCTGGCGAGGAGGTTTTTTTCTCCTACGAACGAGGAGCATCGAACAACGAAGCCGAGTTCAACGCGGTCATCCTGGCCCTTGAGAACCTGCCGGACAACTGCCACGCCCGGATCAAGACCGACAGCCAGGTCGTGGTCTGGCACCTCTCCCGGGAGGAGCGGGTCCGCCACCCCAGCTTCATCAGGAAGCGCGCCCTCGTCCAGGATCTCATCGTGCAGAAGAACCTGAAGATCGATATCCAGTGGATCCCGCGGAAGCAGAACCATGCCGACCGGTTCCTGAAGCACTACATCGCCAGCCTCTGCGGGGCGGCAGGAAACGAACCCCTGTACCGGCGCGTCCGGCGCTCCGGCTCAAGGCCAAGCTGAAGCGGGCCATGAAGATGCTCGAGCGGCGGAACGCATTTTCGGCGGATTCGGCGGTTCCGCTGGAGATGTTCCAGTAAACGTTGGGAATGGAACGTCCGGGAGTATGCCCAATTTCGGGATGCATCCCGGGA
>JAAEES010000174.1 GCA_013415575.1 Methanomicrobiales archaeon
TTTTGTTGATACTGTTGATGTGTACAGGGGGAACAGTGTCATTGACACCGAGACAGCCCTGCAGCGGGAGTATGATCTGGTGATTGCACCTGTCCATCTGACTCCCACGCACCCCCTGCTCCGGGGACTTTCCGTACCGGTGGTATCTCACCACCAGGCTGTGCGCTGGATCGTCGGGAACCGCCGACCTTCACTCATGGTGGAGATCACCGGATCACGGGGGAAGACCACCACGGCAACCGCAGTTGCCGCTATCATGGAGGGTCCGGGAATACTGCACACATCAGCAGGAACGTTCCGGTATCCCGGGAAAGCCCTGATCGGAACAGGCAGCATCACCCCTGCCGCTCTTGTTCCGGCAGTACGTGAAGCCGTACGGATTGGGGGCTGGCTGGTCGCTGAAGTTTCGCTCGGATTCACCGGATCCGGGAATCTGGGCATACTCACCTCGCCGGATGATTACCTGATAGCCGGGGGAATGCGCCACGCTCTTCAGGAAAAGATCAGGTCGGGACAGGGGATGCCCCAGGTCCTGGCAGCGCCCGGAATAAACGCGCCGGGAGCTCTCCCCTGTGAGGGCCTGGTTGATATTGACGGAGATTGCTGTTTCTGCCGGGGGCAGGAGAAACCCCGCGGTTTCAGGAACCCCCTCCTTGCCCTCGAAGGGTACCGGGCCCCACTCATGCTTGCCGCAGCCGCAGGCTGTCTGCTCGGCAGGGACATTTCGCGACTCGCCTCATTTCAGGCTGTACCGGGTCGGATGTCCTCATCATGGGAAGGAGAGATTCTGGTTGTCGACAATTCAAATTCAGGGACAACCGCCGAAGGCTCCTGCGCCGCAGCCGCATATGGTCGTGAGATCTGCGGCCACCAGGCTGTGATTCTGGTTATCGGAAAAGAAGAGGGGGCGGTCTGCGAAGGCTTTCCCGCGGCTGACGTGGAATCGGCAATCAGCGAGATCAGGCCTGACCAGGTTATCGTGGTCGGGGATTCTTACGACCGGGTAGCGGTTCCTGAAGGTACTATACTCCACCGCTGCCGCACTCTCATCGAGGGAAAGGAACAGGCACGCCGCGTTGTGTCGAAGGGATGTATCGTCCTTGCGGTGAAGTGCTGGAGATGAGCGTCATGAAATACATGCACCCAAGACCGAGTTCGATTGTGGCTGCCCTGTATACTGCCCGGGATCTGGAAGTGGACGTCGCCGTGCTCCACGGCCCCTCGGGGTGTTCATTCAAGCATGCCCGTCTTCTTGAAGAGGATGGCATGAGGGTGCTCACCACCTCTCTCGCCGATCATGAGTTTATTTTCGGCGGCCAGCAACCGCTCGAAGGAGCACTTCGGTATGCCGAAGAGCATTTTGCGCCGCGGAGGATGGCTGTTATCGGTACCTGTGTATCCATGATTATCGGTGAGGATTTAAAATCGGCTATCAGTAGTGCAGGAATAACCACCCCCACCATCGCAATTGAGATTCATGCCGGCTACCCGGAGAATATTGAAGGGGTCCTTGCCACCCTTGAACCTGCCGCCGAAGCAGGGTGGATATCGGAGGAGGAGCTCACCCGCCAGAAATACCTCCTTGCCGCAGCAAACGAGGTCGAACATCTCAGGGGCGCCGCCTGCCAGCCCTACATTGAGCCGTCCCGGGGTGATCTGAAGCACCGTGTCGCACAACGGCTTATCGAGCTCGCCGAGTCTGGGAAGAAGGGCGTTGCCGTAATGAACGCCAAGAAAGAGACTGCCTACATGTTCGCCGATGAGCTCCTGGCCCTCAATGATGCATGTCCTTCAGCAGATGTAGACTATGTTGCCAACCTCGAACCCAGGGGTCTTCCGAAGGTCAGGCAGGATGCGGTACGTATCCTGAATGGGATGGAGAGCCGGGGGGTCTCCCCGGAATTGATAGGTGCTCTCGATGAATATGGGGCGAACGGAGAAGCGCTTGGTCAGTTCATGTCCGGAATTGCGCCCGATTATGCTCTCATCGTGGGGGTTCCGCATGCCATACCGCCCGGGTTTACCAGGGGGATCGAGTGTTTTTCCATCACCAACGGGCCCCGGCAGGTTGCACCCCTGCGCGATCTCGGGCATCAACATGTAATCGTCGAGGTCGACCTGCACCCACGGACCCTGGGAGTCCGGGAAATCGTTGAGAGCGAATTTGGGGCAATCCTCCGGAGCATGTCATGCAGGCCCTGATGGTATCCGGTGACCGGTCTGGCAGCGGAAAAACCAGTATCACCCTGGCCATCGCCGCCCTGCTCTCGAAGAAGATGACCGTCCAGACCTATAAAGTGGGGATGGATTACATCGATCCCTCATACCTCTCCGGAGTAACCGGGCGTCCCTGCCGGAATCTTGACACCTTTGTGATGAATGGAGATGAAATCAGCCAGATTTTCGCTCACGGTGCCCGGGGAGCAGACCTTGCGATCGTTGAAGGGGTGCGTGGCCTCTTCGAGGGTGCGGAATCACTTGGAGATACCGGAAGCAGTGCATCTGTCGCAAAAGCGCTGAGCCTGCCGGTCATTCTGGTGGTAAGCGCCAGGAGTGTAACCCGGAGTGCGGCAGCGATGGTTCAGGGGTTCCAGTCGTTTGATCCCGGTGTGGATATCCGCGGGGTTATCCTGAACAATGTCTCCGGGGAAAAACATATACGGAAAGCAACCGAGGCAATCGAGCACCATTGCCGGATCCCGGTGATCGGGGCGATCCCCCGGATGCCGGAGATGGAACTTACCATGCGGCATCTCGGCCTGGTTCCCTTCCGCGAGGGGAAGACCGATCCCCTGTTCGAAGAAAAAATCGCTGCACTCGCCGAACAGATATCCGGCTATATCGATCTCGATGCTCTGCTCGGGTTGACTCAGGGATCCGGTATTCTCCGGCGATGGCTGCCCGGATGTCAGGATCGGAGTTGCCCTCGATGAGGCCTTTAATTTCTACTATGCGGATCTCTTCGATATCTTCACAGTTCATGGAGCGGAGTGGGTCCCGTTCAGCCCGGTCAGCGACCGTCTTCCCGAAGCAGATGGGTATGTTATCGGGGGAGGGTATCCTGAGCTCTTCCTGCGGGAGCTTGAGGCAAACGACCGTATGCGGGAAGCTGTTTTGGAACAGTCACTCGCAGGAGTCCCGTTCTACGCTGAATGCGGCGGGCTCATGTACCTTACCGATAA
>JAAEES010000025.1 GCA_013415575.1 Methanomicrobiales archaeon
AGGTGGCATCGATCCCGCAGGCAGGCGATGAATTGACGCCGATGATGCAGAGCGGGGGGCCGCGCTCTCTGATGATCGCCCGGACTTCCTCTTCAAGATTTCCGAGCAGGCTCATGAATTCGGGAGTGTTCAGCCGGTCCAGGAACATGCCCGGCTCGCGATCAGCACCAAGATAGAGCGTTTCCGGGCAGGGGAGCGGAATCATCTCGATGCCGAATCGCCGGCACCGCTCTGCGGCCCGGGAGTACCACCCGAGATCCTCCTGCCGGGTGATTCCCCGCGCCCTCAGGTCAGGATTGAGGATACAGGGAGAGACAAGCACGTACATTGATAGAGTGTGGAAACGGAGAGCTGATAGATGATCCCCCTCTATGCCTTCCGGGACAACAGCTGCGATCCGCGAAAGTGTACAGTGAAGCGGATGGAGAGGTCCGGTCTGGTGAAGGTGCTCTCAAAGATTTCCCGTATCCCCCGCACGACGATACTGCTCGATCCCGTTGCGGAGCAGGCACTTTCTCCTGCAGACCGGCCCGCACGCTCCCTCACCGTGCTTGACTGCTCATGGGAGGTGCTCGACACCGGGGCGATCAATGGTTTCCGCAAACGGCGTGCCCTTCCTTTTCTTGTCGCGGCGAATCCTGTAAATTTCGGCAGACCATGGAGACTTACCTCAGTGGAGGCCTTTGCTGCAGCTCTGGTGATTCTTGGCGAGCCCGGACAGGCAGGAGTGGTGCTCGCCACCCAGAACTGGGGTCCCCGGTTCCTCGAACTGAATGAGGAGCCTCTCGGGCTGTATGCCACGGCCCGCGACAGCGGGGAGGTTATCGAGATCCAGCACCAGTACCTCTAGATCATGATGGTGTATGTCGGACTGGATCATGACGGGATATGCTGGAGGATGACCACCCGTTCATCTCCCAGGGGAATTCCTGCTGTTTTCGCCTCTACCGGAAGGATTCGATTTCCGGTGAGAGGGATCAGGGTTATGCGCATGGTTGTTTCTCCGGGAGGACCGGAGAGGATCTGTCCTTCATCAGCAGGGAAGAAGGTCGAGAGCGGAGCGCCGAGCACGATCTGACGATCCCCGTCCACCAGCTCCACGAAACGCTCATTAGCCCAGAGGATCATTCCCGACTTGTCCGTGAGCAGTACCGCCTCTTCCATAAGGTCCAGAACTGATTCGAGTTCCTGCCTCATCCGGTCAAGATTCTCCAGCTTTTTTTGTTCATCTTCTGACGGGGCTGCAACGACCATCCCGCTGGCGTCCATCTTTCGGAGCGATTCCCGCGCCCGCTTCCAGGCTGAGATATCACGGATGGATTCTATAGCACCGATTGAATGACCCTCATGATCGATTAAAGCCGAGGCCTTACCCCACAGGTAAGCGCCTTTCCCACCGTTCATGGCCGGAATGAATGCCTCCACGTAAATACTGTCGCCGAACCTGCGGACCTGCGGGAAGTTCTTCGCAAGTTCGTGAGGAGGGAGATCGAGAATGTCCACCAGAATGGGCCGTTCGTCGCCGAAGAATGAGAATGCTTTCTGGAAATCTCTCTTACCGAGCACTTCGTCCCGTTTTACCCCGCTCAGCATCTCGAGTGCCCGATTCCAGGCGATAATCCGGTGGTTCCGGTCGACGATGAATGTCGGGTCTGGCATGAACTCAATGGTTTCCGAGAGCTTCTGACGTGAGCCCTTCAGGGCCGTCTCGATGCTCCGGAATTCCGTGATGTTCACCAGTGAGGCGAG
Source organism: Methanomicrobiales archaeon (assembly GCA_013415575.1). GTDB lineage: Archaea > Halobacteriota > Methanomicrobia > Methanomicrobiales > Methanospirillaceae > UBA9949. Next base: position 1,750 of record JAAEES010000025.1, read on the forward strand.
CGTATAGAGGATTGCTCCTTGTTCGTCAAAGGAACACCGTATTGATGTATTGAAGTATCTCATATCCCCTTCTTTCCCGGTTACTGACAACTCCCCGTTCCACGTTCCGGTCTCTTTCAAGAGGGGTATGATTTCATCAATGGATGGATTCTCAAAGAGCGTGGAAATGATATCAGGGGCTTGGTTCCCCTGCAGCACAGCTCTTTCAAGATTAAATTCGGATAAAAATGCATCATTTGCATAGACCGGGTTGAAATCCCGGTCGAAGATTGCCATTGCAGTCAGTGAGCTTGCAATCGCGGTGTCCTTCAGCCGAAGCTCCTCCCGGGTCTTTTTTATCTCGGTGATATCGAAGAATGAAGCCATCATGCATAGGGGGGTTTTCGCCTGATCCCTGACCACACTGGCATTGAGCACGGCATTGAATGTGGCACCGGATCTCTTCCTGCCTAGTACCTCACCCGACCATTGTCCCCTGTCCTGCAGCGAGGTCCATACTTCACGGATGTCACCGGATGCATCACTATCATCATGGGCAAACAGCTGAATCGGTTTTCCGATGACATCGGCCTCCTCTTCGTATCCGAACAGGGTCAGGAATGATTTGTTCGCATAGGTCACCATTCCTGAGAGATCGGCAATCCCGATACCGTTGAGCGAAGATGCGAGTGCAAAATTCTTGATCAGGAGTGCCTGTTCTGATTCCTTCTGCTTGGTGACGTCCCTTCCAACACCCTGATATTCGACCAGATTGCCCTGTTCATCGAACAGTGCCCGGTTTGTCCACTGGAGCCAGTGATACTTCCCATCCCGGTCGATACTCCGGTGTTCGACAATACCGACGGGATTCTCCGGGGTCAGGCTCCTGATGCAGTTCTCAATACGGGATCGTTCTTCACGGGGGATGAACTCAAGGATTGATTTCCCGATCAGCTCATTCTCTTCCAGTCCGAAATACTGGAGTATTGTCGGGTTGACGAAAAGGAGGTTCAGGTCCTTATCGAACCGGTCAACCATTTCGGTCTGATCCTCTACGATTGCACGGTATTTTGCTTCACTGACCCGGAGGCGTTCCTCAACCTCTTTCTTTTCGGTTATGTCTTCGAAGATGAGGGTGGTTCCCGTGGAACCGTCATCAAAAACACTCGGTACTATTTTGATGACCAGGTACTTTATCACTCCATCCTGGGAGAGTGAGATCTCACGGGATAATTCCCCCGTTTCGATGGAAGAACGGGCCAGATCATCGATTCTGAACCCGTCCATGGCATTGACAGGGCTGGCGGTGATGGGGTTGCCGATCAGGTCTTCCTTTTTTACCGGAAAATAGGAGAAAAAATTGTTATTTGCTTCAATCACCCGCATTTCGCTGTCGAGAACGAGGATAAGCTCGTTGGTGAACTTGAGCATCGATGAGATGGGCACGCGGTTTGAAAGGTAGTACACCTTTGCATTCCCGTACATCCGCATCTCCACCTGGCCGGTGATAAGGAGGATCTCGAGATATTTCGCCACGGAATTGCGGTTGATCTTCAGGTTATGGGATATGTCCGAAATGGTCAGTCCTTTGGGCCTCGCCTTGAGCAATCGTTTGATACGGGTGATCTTCTCCTGATCCAGGATCATGGCATTCGATCATGATCCCCACGTTCAATTAAACATTTGCACCGCGATGACGTACTCCTCTTTGGCCAGACGTGCAGTTTCTTCCGAAGCTGCAAAACCTTTTATCCTGATGGAACGTGATTCCGTACAAGCAAGAAAACCGTTTCCCTCCAGGATTGACCCCCATGCCCCTATCGATAAGGAATCGTTCATTTTCATTCTATCTTCTCCTGGTCATTATTGCACTGATAACCCTCATTGTTCTGGCGATTACTATCGGCGACCTGATCGTGGTTCGCGATAATTTCGAACAGCAGTCTGCACTCCTGCGCAACGAAACCGAGGGTAATATCATCACTTCTGTTCAGACCATTGACGACGGTCTCAAACTCTTCGACAACACTCTCAATCGCCGGATGGAAGAGGCATTTGTGGTATTCAATGCGGCATACATTGAGTCCGGAGGGGATCCTTCCCGGATGGATCTTGAAGGGCTCAAACGTGATCTCGGCGGTGATATGGAGCTCTATATCATCAACGATTCAGGGGTGGTTGAATATACGACCTATACTCCTGATCTCGGTCTCGATTTTCAAACGACCATCCCCTACTTTTACGACTACCTGATGACTATCAGGAAATCCCACGGGTTCTTCCCTGACCGGGTGGTCCAGGAACGGGCTACCGGGAATCTGAAGAAATTTGCCTACCTGCCGACCCTTGATCACCGCTATATTCTCGAGCTCGGTCTCTCAGCTGATGCGTTTACTTCGGAACGGAGTTCCCTGCGGTATACGGATATGATTGAAGCCGTTCGCGAACGGAGCCCGTTCATCCGGGATCTCAGAATATTCACAACCGCAAAGCGCCTTGTCGGAAATAAGAGTTACGTCCCGGGACCCGAACTGGATGCCCTCCTTGATGATATACTATCAACGAGGACCAGCCGCGAATTCAGAGATCCCGGTCTGGGCATTACCACGAAGTATCTCTACATTGACCTCCGGGATGAGGACTATGCTTCTGATATGAGTCTCATTGTAGAGATTACCTATGATGATATCCTCATCGCCAAGCCTCTCAGGGATATCATCACATTCCATATCCTCGTCGCCATCAGCGGTCTCATGCTCGGAACCATTGCCGCATTCGGCATTTCCCGATACCTCACCCGGCCCGTTGCCCAGATATCGGACGATGTGGATACCATTGCCAGGGGTGACCTTGATCATAAGATATCCCCAACTGTCGGAAAAGAGTTTGGAGTCCTCGAAAAAAGTATTGATTCGATGGTTCGATCCCTGAAGGATATGATCATCAAGCTCCAGGACAGCGAACGGCTGCTCAGGGAATCCGAAGAGCGTTACCGTGGCGTGGTCGAGAGCCAGTCTGAGTTCATCACCCGGTTTCTTCCTGACGGAACGGTCACCTTCGCCAATGAGGCCTACTGCCGGTATTTCGGCTTCGATTGTCATGAAATCATTGGAAAATCTTTTATTCCTTCCATCCCTGAAGAAGAGCACGATCTGGTTCGTGCCCATTTCAGGAATATCTCTCCCCTGCAGCCGGAACGAACCATCGAACACCGGATCATCATGCCGGATGGGAACACCCGGTGGCAGGAGTGGATCGATCGGGGAATCTTTGATCTGGACGGGAATCTGGTGGAGATTCAGTCGGTAGGGCGTGATATCACCGAACGAAAATCCATTGAGGATGAGAACCGAAGGCTCCACGCGGATCTCGAGGAACGGGTGCAGAGCAGAACCGCGGAACTTGAAGCCGCCTACCGGGAGCTTGATGCGTTCAGTTACTCGGTATCCCACGACCTCCGGGCTCCGCTGCGGGCAATCGATGGATTCTCAACCATTCTCCTCAATGAACATGGTCCCGCCCTCCCGAAAGAGACCGTTGCCTATCTCGATAAGATACGGGAGAATACCCGGATGATGGGCCGGTTGATCGATGACCTGCTCAATTTCTCCCGGATGAGCAGGCAGCCGCTCAACCGGTTCCTCATCGATCCGGCTTCAATTGCCGGCGAAGCGTATGACGGATTGCGTTCAGAGACCTACGGGCGGGAGATTCAACTCCTGATACATGAGATGCCGATATGTTCTGCCGATCCCGTCCTCCTCAACCAGGTATATATAAATCTCCTCTCCAATGCCCTCAAATTTACCCGTCAGAGAGAGGTGGCGGAGATTGAAATCGGGGCTCTGGAAAAAGAGGGCCGGACCATCTTCTATGTGAAGGACAACGGAATCGGTTTTGATATGAAGTACGCTTCTAAAGTGTTCGGTGTATTCCAGCGAGTCCATGGGGACCCCTCACTCGAGGGCACCGGAGTGGGACTTGCCATCGTGGAGCGTATCATTCATCGCCATGGCGGTGAGATCTGGGTTGAGTCCTCTCCCGGGACCGGGACAACCTTTTTCTTTACCCTCGGCTAGGTAATTGCATGGACTCTGTGGGAGCCGGCGCAGAGATACTCCTCGTAGAAGACAATCCAAATGATGTGGAGCTCATCCTCCACGTCTTCCAGTGGTGCAACCTTGGGGACAGGATCCACGTAGCATGGAATGGGGAGGAAGCTCTTGATTACCTCTTTGGTAGTGGGGCCTATGAAGGGAAGCCTGCTGGGAAACCAAAGGTCATCCTTCTTGACCTGAAGCTTCCCAAGGTGGACGGTCTTCAGGTGCTCCGGAAGATCAAGGAAAATCCGCAGACCAGGTCCATACCGGTTGTCGTGTTCACTTCATCGCGGGAGGAACGGGATATCATAGAGAGTTATAATCTCGGCGTGAACAGCTACATTGTGAAACCTGTTCAGTTCGATCAGTTCGCCAATGTTATCCGGGATATGGGGCTCTACTGGCAGGTTATCAACCAGCCCCCGGTTGAAAACGATAAAAACAGAAAGAGTTGACCGGGGCCCGGTCCTCCCTCCACTTCACCTGCCGGAAACGGCTCTTACCCCATCCTCTCCGGAAACGGGATTTGATAAGGATTATTTCTCTTTCCCCATATACTCCTGGATTTTTTTCTCCTCCCAGGCTTTAGTAAAGATCTTGCCGTGGGAAAAGACACCGAGGCCATGCATCAGGAGTCCGAATCCCCAGAAGATCGTCACCCAGTAGAACCACCAGAATCCCGGACTGGTAAGATAGTTGATTACGAAGAGCAGTGCATTCACGGCAATGAACACGCCGAGATGGCTGTAGAATCCTTTCAGTGCCTCGACCTGTGATTTGGCCCGCTGATAGGCCTCGTCCTCCATACGTGTATCCTCAGTTCCGGATATGCCCGGTCACGATGTATGTTTTTCGGTCGCCAGGCTCACTCTGATGACAGGTATTCATCTCTGAGGATACCGTGAACGGCAATATCCTCAAACGCATCCCCTCTCCTGACATGCTGGCGAAGTACTCCCTCATGCCGCATACTGCACTTGTCAAGCACCCTCCCTGAGGCCGGATTACGGGTGAGGTAGAAGGCATATATCCGGTTCAGGCTGAGTATCCGAAACCCGTAATCGAGCACCGCACAGACGGCTTCCGTGGCATATCCCTGGTTCCAGTAGGGACGCCCTATCCAGTAGCCGAGCTTCGCCCGGGAGTGTTCCCTGGTGATGTCCATGAGCCCGATCACCCCGTACAGTTCACCGGTATTCCTGCCGGTGACGGCAAAGAGCATTTCAGTTCCTGCTCTCAACCCTGCAGACACTTCAGCAATCCATTCTTTGGCTGCCTTTTGATCATAGGGATGGGGAATCTCAAGTGTATTTCCCGATATTTCGGGATCTCCAGCAAGGCGGGTAATATCGGGGGCATCCTCCAGGACTGGAATCCTCAGCAGGAGCCTCCGGGTAATCAGATCAAGCGGGCACTCAGTCATGCAAACACCTCATGAAGTATCTCATCACCGGACACACAAGGTTCTTTTGATGGATGCGGCAGCTTCAGGGACCGGATCCTGTTCGGTGATGCCCCCCTCAGATTGTCCCTCCCCCGGCCGGTCCCTGTCCGGGTGAAAAGGCCCCTCTGATAAGATCGCTCATCATATACTGCGGGACCTTTCCGGTCGTTGCGAACAGGTAGAGGGCAGCGATGAAGATTCCCTGGAGTGTTGCATGAAGGATCCCGGCAATAGCAAAGGCGATGATGGTGAGGGCGAGCAGGACCAGGCCCAGGGACAGGGTTCCGGTCATCACCGATAAGATGGTCGCGCCCATCAGCAGGAACGGAGGGATGAAGAGAATCCCAAGACCAAAATTGACGATGATGTTTTCGCCCCAGGTCTTCTTCAGCAGATCCCAGGAATCCTGGATAGCATCAAAGACCCCTTTCTCTTCAAAGACCATGACCGGGATCACCAGAAAGGTGGCCAGGCTCCAGACTACCCCGATAATGGCGATGGTGATCCTCCCGATCAGGCCGGAACGCCGGGAGAGGAGGCTGAGGATGAGCCCCACGGTGGCGGCCACCAGTGCCCAGGAGATGATCTTTCCCAGGTGGTCCAGGGCGAACCGGATCCCATCCCGCACGGTCGGGTCCCCTCCGGAGAAACGGATGGTGGCGCAGGCGATGAGCCCGGTATTGAAAAAGATTACTACGGCATAGGAGACGAAATAGAAGAGAAAGAGCGTGAGCAGCCATACCACGGGGCCGAACCCGCTGATTTCACCGATTAATCCCATGAACAGCAACGGGATAATGAAAGTGAGGACGATCAGGATGGTTACCAGCCCGGACAGGACAGGGAAAAGCAGCAGCTCCTTGTCCATGGTGAGCACCTGCCAGGTATTTTTCAGGAGATCGATGCTTCTGGTCAACGTTCCAGTCATATACGCGTCTCTGGAAAAGTTTGGAATGCCGGAAAGAAAAAACTCTCCGGCTGGTGGAAAAGAACCTGGTCCTTTCAGGCCTAGAGGCCTGCCGGAATGAGCCCAACCCTCCAAGCCGGTGAAAAAGAAACGGGGTCCTTTCAAACCTGAGGCCTACCGGATTGAACCATACTCTCCGAGCCGGTGAGAAGGATGCTTCCCTTCAGACCTCATGGTAGAGACCTTCAGATCCCCATCTGGTCCGCGATGAGGAGATAGTAGGCGGCAAGGCCTTTCCATTCGCCCCACTGATCTGCGATCTTCCGTGCCTCATCAGCGGATATTTTCTCTTTGATCTGGTAGCGCTGTGCAATCGCCCGGCGGAGTCCGAGATCATCGGCAGGGAAGGCGTCCAGCCGGTGCATACCCCGGAGGATGGCCAGCTCAGCCGTCCATCGACCGACACCCCTCAGCGTGGTCAGCGCGGTTATGATCTCTTCTGAATCCCGGATGTTCCGGAGCTGTTCCAGGTCCAGATCCCCCCCTATAACCTGTTCCGCGGCATTATGGATGTACCCACCCTTCATTGCCGAGAGCCCGCAGGACCGGAACTGGTCGGGCGTAGCGGAAGTCATGCGTTCCGGTGTCGGGAATGCATAGTATGTCTGCCCGTCCACGAGCAGGGACTCGCCGAACAACCTGGTTAGCCGCGCTTCGAGCGTGCGGGCGACTGCAAGCGAGATCTGCTGCTCGATAATGGAGTCCACCAGGGCCTCGAAGACCGTGGGCGTTGTCGGGACTTTCAGCCCGCGGAGGCGTTTGGTCAGTTCCCGCATCGGTGGGTCGTTCCTGACGGCCTGGTAAAACGGGGTGAGGTAATCATTGAGATTGAGAATCCGGCATATGATATTCCCGGCCTCTTCGCACTCTCCTGATGAGAGTGGCTCATCCGAACTGAATCTGACTTTGAGTGCCGGATTACCTGTTGTTCCCTGACCAGTCACTTCTACGAGCACAAGATTTCCGCCAACCCGGATGAGCTGCCAGAATCGTCCGTTCTCTGCCTTCCGGATCTGGGGATCTCCACTTGAAAAAACGAAGGTGCTGAGAGTAAAGTCGTACGGGGGGGCGGGATTGAGGATCATGGATACAGGGTACGGTGGGATTACATCTTCTTTAAAGGAGGTTCTATCAGTCCTCCCTGATTTTAACAACGGAGCCTTCTCCCCACCCTCAAAACGGCAACCTTTTATTTCACTTCCCCCAGAAAACCTCCCCATATGATCAAAGTTGCCATCAACGGGTACGGCACCATCGGCAAGCGCGTTGCCGATGCGGTCGCCGCCCAGCCTGACATGAAAATTATCGGGGTCTCAAAGACCAAACCGAGCCACGAAGCATTCATCGCAAAATCACGGGGATATCCTCTCTACATCGCTGACATTTCAAAGAAAGAAGCATTTGAAAAGGTAGGGCTTCCCGTCGCCGGAAGCGTCGAGGATATGCTGAAGGCAGCCGACATCGTTGTGGATGCGACCCCCGGAGGAGTGGGGGAGAAGAACAAGCCCATCTACGAGAAGCTCGGGAAAAAAGCCATCTGGCAGGGTGGAGAGGACCATGAAGTGTCCGGGTTCTCGTTCAACTCGGACTGCAACTACAAGGACGCAATAGGGAAGCAGTTCGCCCGGGTGGTATCCTGCAATACTACCGGGCTGTGCCGGATTATCCATGCCATGGACAAGGCATACGGGGTGGAGAAGGTAAGGGCAGTCATGGTCCGGAGGGGAGGCGACCCGGCGGATATCAAGCGGGGCCCCATCGATGCTATCGTCTTAAACCCGGTCCATATCCCGAGCCACCACGGGCCGGATGTCCAGAGTGTGCTGCCGCAGATCAACATCGTGACCCTGGCCATGATCGTCCCGGTGACCATGATGCACATGCACGTCGTGCAGATGGACCTGAAGAAGGAAGCAAGCCGGGAAAAGGTGCTGGAAATCATTGAGAAGCACCCGCGGATGGGGCTCGTCCGGAAAGCGACCGGGATCACCAGCACCGCTGAACTGAAAGAGTATGCCATGGACATGGGCCGGTGCCGGTCAGACCTCTGGGAGAACGGGATCTTTGAGGAGTCGGTCTCCTGTCTCGGGAAGGAACTCTACCTGTTCCAGGCTATCCACCAGGAGGCCGATGTGGTGGTGGAGAATATCGACTGCATCCGGGCCATGACCGGGATCGAGAAGGACCCGGCAAA
>JAAEES010000175.1 GCA_013415575.1 Methanomicrobiales archaeon
CAGGTGATTGCATGGGATACCCGGGAAAGAACCATAAACAGTACCAGACCCCCAAACGCCCCTTCGAGAAGACGCGGATTGAGGAGGAGAACAAGCTGGTCATCGAGTACGGCCTCCGGAACAAGCGTGAGATATGGAAGGCCCAGAGCTTCCTCCGCCGCTACCGGAAGGCAGCCCGTGACCTCCTTGCCCTGACGTCCACCGGGGCCGACCAGGAGCGCTTCGAGGCCAAGAAGAGCGAACTCATCGGCCACATGCAGCGGATGGGACTGCTCGGCCCTGATGCCGACATCGATGACGTTCTCGCGCTCAAAACACCGCAGGCACTTGAACGGCGGCTTCAGACGCTGGTACACCGGCAGGGGCTTGCCCGTTCACCGAAACAGGCACGCCAGCTCATCACCCACGGCCATATCGCGATCAACGGGAGAAGGGTCAGCATCCCCGGTTACCGCGTGCCCCGGACCGAAGAGGGCCAGATCTCGTACTACGGACAGTCGCCGTTCATCGGCGCTGACCATGCCGAGCGGGCACGGATCACCAGGACAGGGAGATAACCATGGCAGCAGAGAAGGAGAAATGGGGTATTGCCCACATTTACGCCTCATTCAACAACACCATAATCACCATCACCGACCTCTCCGGGGCCGAAACCGTCACCAAGAGCAGCGGCGGTATGGTGGTCAAGCAGGACCGGAATGAGAGCTCGCCCTATGCTGCGATGCAGATGGCCGGGAATGTTGCCCAGACGGCGAGAGAGAAAGGTATCGTGGGTGTCCATGTCAAGGTACGGGCGCCGGGCCGCGGAAAGCAGCGGAGCCCGGGGCCTGGTGCCCAGGCAGCCATCCGGGCCCTGGCCCGGGCGGGCATGAGGATCGGGCGGATCGAGGATGTCACCCCGGTCCCCCATGACTCGATACGGGCCAAGGGTGGCCGGCGGGGTAGGAGAGTCTGATGGAGATAGTATTTTCCAGACTCGATGACCAGATCGCCCGGTTCAGGCTGGCGGGGAGCACTCCGGCCTTTGCCAACTCCTTCCGGAGGGCAATGACCGGTGAGGTCCCTACCCTTGCCATCGAGGATGTGAAGATCTACGACAACACGAGCGCTCTCTTTGATGAGATGCTCGCCCACCGCATCGGCCTGATCCCGATCAGGACCGAAGAAGGGTGCTTCGTCCCGCGGGATGCCTGCACCTGCGGCGGCGAGGGATGTCCGGGCTGCAGCGTCCTCTTCACCATGAGCGTGGAGGGACCGGGCATGGTAACCTCAAAGGACCTTATCTCGCAGGACCCGCGGATCGGACCTGCCAGTCCCGATATCCCCCTCGTGAAGATCATCAAGGACCAGAAGGTTGTACTGGAAGCACGTGCCGTGGTCTCCCGGGGAAGGGAGCATGCCAAGTGGCAGCCCACCACCGCGTGCGGGTACAAGAACTACCCGCTCATCACCATCAACGACCGGTGTGACGCCTGTGGGCAGTGCGTGGACGAATGCCCGCGGGATATCCTCGAGATACGGGGAGGGCGCGTAGCCGTGGTGGAGGGCAGGCTGGAATTCTGCTCTCTCTGCAGGCTCTGCGAACGGGCATGCCTGAACACCGGGATCGGTGAGGAAGCCGGAATCACCGTCAGGAGCGACGAGACCCGGTTTCTCTTCGTTGTTGAAGGGGATGGGTCGCTTCCGGCAAAGAGCATCATCAGGCAGGCACTGGACTACATCAGGACGCAGTCTGAGGAACTTTCAGCACAGATAAACGAGATATCAGGAGAGACCCGGGATGAATAAGATGAAGAGTAGGAAGACCAATCCCCGCCTCACCGGCCTCATCTCCCTCTTGAAGAACACCTCAAGAGAGAACGAGGTCAATATCTGGGGAGATATCGCCGACCGTCTCGAAGCCCCGGCCAAAAACTATGCCGAGGTCAACTTGAGCAAGATCAACCGGTATGCCACAAACGGAGAGACCATCATCGTCCCGGGAAAAGTTCTCGGCAGCGGGATGCTTCAGACTCCGGTAAAGGTCGCAGCCCTGAACTTTTCCCAGTCAGCCTCGGAAAAGATCAGGCAGGCGGACGGCGAGTGTATGAGCATCGAGGATCTGATCACGACCAACCCGAAGGGGAGCAGGGTCAGGATACTGAGGTGAGATGCACATGGTAACAGTTATTGATGGTGAAGGACTGCTGCTCGGCCGGATGGCAAGCCTGGTGGCAAAACGGGCTCTCTCCGGAGAGGAGATCGCGATTATCAATGCAGAAAAGACGGTCATCTCGGGGAGCAGGGCACGGGTCCTCGCCAACTACGGCCAGAAACGGCAGCGCGGATCCCGCGAGGGAGGCCCGTTCTTCCCGCGGCGTCCCGACCATATCGTGAAGCGGACCATCCGCGGCATGCTTCCCTACAAGCGTCCGGCGGGACGGGATGCGCTCTCACGGGTGAAGGTCTACGTCGGTGTGCCGTACCAGCTCACCGGGTCCGAGCGGGAAGTGCCTGAAGAAGCGCACATGGACCGGCTGAATGCCCCGAAATTCGTTACCGTCGGGGCTGTGAGCACCTTCCTGGGAGCAAAGTTCTGAGAGGTGAGAGCATGGTAAAGATAGTCAATACAAGTGGAAAGAGAAAGACGGCCATCGCCCGCGCGACACTCCGGCCCGGAAGCGGCATTGTCAGGATCAACTCCGTTCCTCTCGAGGTTTACCCGAACGAGATGGTGCGGATGAAGATCTCCGAGCCGCTCCTCCTGGTCCCCAATGCCCTTGACGAAATCGATGTCGCCATTGATGTCAACGGCGGGGGTATCATGGGGCAGGCCGAGGCGGTCCGCACAGCACTGGCCCGGGATCCTCACGTGGCACAATGACCCCCAGATCAAGGATATCTACCTGTCCTACGACCGTACCCTTCTGGTCAACGATTCGCGGCAGAAGGAATCGAAGAAGCCCCATGGACGGGGAGCACGAAAGAAGTTCCAAAAGTCTTATCGTTGAGATGACAAAATGAATTGGGAGATCATACAGGTATGATACCAGTGCGGTGTTTCACCTGTGGTAAGGTAATATATCCGAAACGGATCCTCGACGATCTCGATATCGAGCGGTACTGTTGCCGCCGGATGTTCCTGACCCACAAGGAGATCATTGATGATCTTAATCCGTATCAGTGAGGGGTCGTGGGGTAGCCTGGACTATCCTATGGCGTTCGGGATGCTGTGACCTGAGTTCGAATCTCAGCGACCCCATTTCAGTAACTATGGAACATTTTGAGGTTATATGACAGAGTCGTACACCCGATATGAGAGAGCCCGGATCATAGGCGCCCGCGCTCTGCAAATATCGATGGGTGCTCCCTTGCTCATCAGGACAACAAAGATCGATCCTCTGGAGATCGCGCTCGAAGAATTTCAGCACAACATCATTCCCATCACCGTAAAGAGGAAGTAGGATTCCATGACCACCATCTGCGAGATCCAATTGCGGAAGATACTGGACAGCAGGGGGAATCCCACTGTTGAAGCCGATATCTACACCGAGAACGGGTTTGGCCGGGCGGCCGCTCCAAGCGGGGCCAGCACCGGGCTCTACGAGGCGAAGGTCGTGGAGCCGGATGCGGCCATCAGATTTGCCGGACAGAACCTCGTCCCCGCCCTCATCGGAGAGGACGCCCGCGACCAGGTCGGAATCGACGGTAAGATCAGGGAGGTTGACGGGAGCAGGGATTTCTCCGTGCTCGGCGCCAATGTTGCCGTCGCGGTCTCGCTGGCCACGGCCAGCGCCGCTGCCTCGTCCAGGGGAATGGAACTCTACGAGTATCTCGGCGGGGCGTTCGTCCCCTCCCTCCCGCTGCCGCTTGGCAACGTGATCGGGGGCGGTGCCCATGCCGAGAATGCCACCGAGATCCAGGAGTTCCTTGTAGTCGCCACCGGGGCATCCGGTCCGACCGAGGCGGTGTTTGCCAACGCCGCCGTACACCGGGAGATAAAGAATCTCCTGAAGCGGCGGGGCAAATCCTGTGGCAAGGGAGACGAGGGGGCATGGGCCCCCCACATCAGCGATGCCGAGGCCTTCGAGCTGGTGGGCGAGGCAGTCGGGACTGTTTCCGATGACCTCGACATCACCATCCGTATCGGCCTTGACATTGCCGCAAGCCAGCTCTGGCAGGAGAACGGGAACTACCGGTACCGGGACCGGGCACGGTCCACCGAGGAGCAGATCGCGTATATCTGCGAACTCGTTGACCGCTATGACCTGGTCTACGTGGAAGACCCCCTCCATGAGGAGGACTTCGCGGGGTTCGCCGATCTCACCGAGCAGGTGGGAGACCGGTGCCTGGTCTGCGGTGACGATATCTTCGTCACCAATACCTCGCGCATCCAGCAGGGAATCGAGCAGGGATCGGCAAACTGCGTCCTGATCAAGCCGAACCAGGTCGGGACACTCACCGAAACCTTCGAGGCTGTCCACCTCGCGCACACCAGCGGGATGGACACGGTCATGAGCCACCGCTCCGGCGAGACCACAGACATGACCATTGCACATCTGGCCACCGCGTTCCGGTGCATTTTCCTGAAGACCGGAGTTGTAGGGGGCGAGAGGACTGCAAAACTGAACGAACTCATACGAATCGAGGAACAGATAGCATGACCGAAAACGAGATGGAAATCCAACTGAACGAGCCCCTCGTCCCGGTAGAGGAGTACCTCGCCGCTGGGGTACACATCGGAACCCAGCAGAAGAGCAAGGATATGAAACGGTTCATCTACCGTGTCCGCGGCGACGGCCTCTATATTCTTGACATCAGAGAGACAGACGACCGCATCAAGACCGCAGCAAGGTTCCTGAGCCAGTTTGAAGCGCCGAAGATCCTGGTAGTCACCTCCCGGCAGTACGGGCAGTACCCGGCAAAGAAGTTTGCCGAGACCATCGGGGGAACGGCAGCGACCGGGCGGTTCATCCCCGGGACACTCACCAACCAGAACCTGGACGGATACCTCGAACCCGAAGTCGTGGTGGTAACCGATCCTATCGGAGACTCCCAGGCAATCGCC
>JAAEES010000176.1 GCA_013415575.1 Methanomicrobiales archaeon
CGATCCCATCCCCCCGGTGTTCGGACCCTGGTCGCCTTCAAAGGCCCGCTTGTGGTCCTGTACCAGCGGCATGGGAACCAGGTGCTTTCCATCGACAAAGGCCTGGAGGGTGAACTCTTCGCCGATCAGGCGCTCCTCCAGCACCACTTTGCCCCCGAGTGAACGGACATAGGCGATCGCTCCGTCCCGGTCAAGATGCTCACCCATGATCCGGACACCTTTTCCTCCCGTCAGGCCAATAGGCTTGATGGCGAGGTCTCCGTCGTAGCCACGGATAAATGCCTCCGCATCGGAAGGAGTATGGGCGATACGGTATCTCGGACACCCGCTGATACCGGACTTCTCCATCATCTCCCGGCAGAACGCCTTATCGGTCTCCAGCCGGGCTGCGGAAGCCGTCGGACCCATGCAGGCAATTCCCTCCTCCTCGAGGCGGTCGGCGATGCCGGCCTCGAGCGGGGCTTCGGGCCCGATAACCGCATAATCGATGCGCCGGGCTTTCGCAAACCTGAGCACGGCAGGAACATTGGTCTCCTTCTCGATCAGGATTTCCTCTGCTGCTGCTGCGATTCCGGGATTCCGTTTTGCCATAACCGAAAAGATGGCAGTCTCCGTGTTGAAGGAAAGCGCCCTGGCAATTGCATGCTCTCTGCCCCCGCCCCCGACAACAAGCACCTTCATAGTCATGTATATGCCAGATTTTTTTAAAAACGTGCGTCTCTTATTCAGAAGGCTGTACAACCTCACGGGCAGTCGAGAGTGCTAGCAGGCGTATTCCGCACCGCTCAAGGGCTGCTGCCGCACCGGCCTCCCGGTCGACCACGGTGACGACCGTCTCAACAACAGCTCCATTGGCCCTGAGCGCTTCGATCCCCCCGATGACCGACCCCCCTGAGGTCGTAACATCCTCCACCAGCAGAACCCGTTTTCCGGAAACACTCCCGATGATCCGTCCCCCCTTTCCGTGAGACTTCTCGGTGCTCCGGATGATGACGTAGGGCTTTCCACTGGCAATCGCTGTGGCGACAGCGATGGGGACGGCCCCGAGCGCAACGCCGGCAACCACATCGAAGGGTTCCCGCCGGGCCATCTCTTCACCGATGGCCATGAGCACCGCAGGGTGGGTGATGGCCGTTTTCACATCCAGGTAGTAGGAGCTCTTTGCTCCGGAGGCGAGGGTGAAGTCACCGTACTCCACCGCTCCATGCTCACGCAGCAGGTCAGCGATTCTGTTCACCATGGTACATCCTTCACTCCGGTAAGATACCCGATAATATTCACCACCCGGTGCAGCAGCGGAGTCATGATGATGATCCAGAGCACCATCAGGGGGGTGACCGTGGCTACCACCCACTCGTACTGCAGGAGCAGGAGCAGGACAAAGGCACCGATCACAAAGTCGTACTGGTCGGCGACCAGCCATTCGGCGCCACGCTCCTTGCCGAGCCTCCGCTTGAAAAAACTCTTGACGAGATCTCCGAGCAGTGCCCCGGCGGCCAGGATCACCACCACCGGAAAGGTGAGTTCAGGGAGCATCATGAGACCGAAGTACTCACGTGCGCCTATCTCCATGGAACCGATGAGTATCCCGGCCAGAATTCCCAGGAACAGGCCCTGCCAGGTCTTTCCGTCCCCGAATATCCGCTTACCGTCCCGGAACGTGCGGCCTCCGTCAACCGGTCTTCCACCCCCGAGTACGGCTGCCGCTGAATTCGGCAGGTATGCCGGCAGCATGATCCACAGCGCGGATACCAGTGAAAACAGAATGAAATCGGGGCTCATGGAAATCCCCAGTATCTGTAATAAACAGCAGATATAAGCATTAAGATATCCCAGAATCTAACAACTTCTATGGAGGATCGGAGGGGAAACCTGTGATAGTGAAGACAACCAAGACCCTGTGCCCGATCTGTAATGCCGTCCTTGAGGGCAATATACATGAAGAGGATGGCAGCATCTGGCTGGAACGATCCTGCCCGGAACACGGGCATTTCAGGGATCTCTACTGGTCCGATGCCGGCTTATGGCACAAGTTCGAACAGTTCGATTCGGTGGGACGGGGGGTCGAGACTCCGAACGTCACGAACCTGGCGGGCTGCTGTCCGGAACACTGCGGGCTATGTGAGAACCATAAGTCCGGCACCCTCCTGGCGAACATCGACCTCACCAACCGCTGCAACCTGGACTGTGATTTCTGTTTTGCCAATGCCCGGGCCTGCGGTTATATCTATGAACCCTCCTTCGACCAGATCGTCGCGATGCTGAAGATGCTCCGGGAGCAGAAACCGGTCCCTGCTCCGGCGGTACAGTTCTCGGGCGGTGAACCGACGATGCGAGACGATCTGATGGATATCATCAGGAAGGCCAAGGAGATCGGGTTCCCCCAGGTACAGGTAGCGACGAACGGTATCAAGCTGGCCAGGGACAAGGGGTATGTCGAGGAGCTCAAGGCCGCCGGGCTCTCCACGGTATATCTCCACTTCGACGGGGTCTCGAAGGAGACCAACTTCAAGTTCGCCTCAGATGAGAAGGCAATCAGGCACTGCGAGGAGATCGGGCTCGGGCTGGTGCTCGTCCCCACCATCATCAAGGGAAGGAACGACCACGAAGTCGGCGACATGATCCGCTATGCCACAGAGCACATCAAGGTGGTCCGCGGCGTGAACTTCCAGCCGATTGCATTTACCGGGGCGGCCAGCGAAGAGGATGTCCAGAGAGAACGGATCACCATCCCCGAACTCCTCGATGATATCGAGGCCCAGACCAGCGGGACTATCCGAAAAGCCGATTT
>JAAEES010000177.1 GCA_013415575.1 Methanomicrobiales archaeon
GATCGCTGTTCCCAGGCCATAGGTGGCGATGCCCAGCAGGTATGGCGGGTTCAGCGTCAGGATCGAGCAGCCCGCATCGGCCACCACAGACATCCGGCGGCTCTCCAGGATCTCAAAAACCGGCAGAAACGGGCATCCGCGGCAGAATGTCCGGTAGTACCCCCTCTTCGCAATGGTCTCCGGTTGAACGATGTCTCGTGCGGGATGGACGTGGAGGTGTTCCCGGACAAACGGCCTCCCGATCTCCCGAATCTCAGAAAATGAACCGACCTGTGGAGGGGGCGGGTACACTGTAACGACCGCTGATTCGCCCCTGGCCGCTCCAATGCCCGCAACGCCTCCCGAAAACCGGTTTAGCGGGTGGTCCCGGGACCAGGCAAACATCTCTCCAAAGAGAGAGTCAGCCCGGGAAGCCCGCCCTTTCATGGTGAGATTGGCGGGGGCGAGCATCCCGGATCCGGGTGTCCGGACAACGACCTTCGGCTCTGCGGGTGCAAAGAGGAGTTCAGGGGTGACTCTCAGGAGTGCCGCCCGGGAGAACTGTTCTGATGCAGAAAATGCTGCCTCAACACTCTCTGCACAGGTCTCCGGACCCGGTTCAAGGACCGGAACCTGGGCGATCTCCCCGTAATACCGTGAATCCTGAGTGGTGGTCGATCCTTCTGCAGCGGGGTCATCCCCCGCGATAATTACGAGACCTCCGATGAGACCCTGTGAGGTTGCCTGGACGAGCGGATCTGCACAGGTATTCAGACCGGCATTCTTCATGATGACCGCCGCCCTCCTCCCTGAGAGCGAGTCGCCGAGGGCGTACTCGAGGGCGACCTTCTCCCCTGCAGCCGGTTCCGCCCCGGTTACGGAACCGAGCTCGGTGACCGGGAAACCGGGGACGGCGTAGACACGGTCAGCACAGGACTGCAGCGCCTGTGCCAGCACTTCATATCCATTCATACCGGTCCATCCCTCCCGGGAACCAGGTCGCATCCGGTGCAGGCAGGACACATGGTCAGGGAGTCCCGGGGATCGAGGCCAGCTTCGCGGAGCAGGCGGGAATGGATCCCATATATCCTGATGAGGCGTTCGGCAGTCGGGCGGTCGTACGAGCTCAATTCACCAGCAGGATTCAGGGGACGGATCACCGGGATCACGCCGATTCCGCAAAGGGTTCTGATGCAGTCTTCCACTTCCCCGTCCAGTTCTCCGACGCCGATGATAAGGTTCGAGAAGACATGGCCCCTGCCGAACAGGTCCACGGATTGACGGAGCGCCCGCCAGACCATATCCCATTCGAGCCCGGGGCACATGACGGCAAAGAGATCCCGGGTGGCGGTCTCGACATTGAACTTCACTTCAGCGACCCCGAGATTGTGGAGCCGTTCTGCTGTTGCCTCTCCCGGAAAGATGGAGACGCCGATCGGGATTCCAAACCGGAGAAGTCGTCCGATGATGGCACAAACGTATTTCTCTTCCTCCTCAACACTGGCCAGCACACCGCTGGTGATCGAGATGGCATCGATGCGATCCGCTACTGATGCGACCATCTCATCGATCTGTTCAGGAGTTTTTCTTCCTGCGGCAATAGCGGGAACTTCACAGTACCGGCACCGGTAGATGCATCCGCTGGTTACGGTAATGTAGGCCTGCCGGGGACAGTGGAGAGCAACCGGTTCGAGCATTCCCCCGATGGTCAGACCATCATATCGCAGGACTGCTCTCCCTCCTCCTAGGTGCTCAACCTCCACCGGACTCTCACTATCGAGGGTGAGCCTGACTCTCCCGCTGCCGGTGGAGAAGAAGATGGATCCGCCGCTGCCTGCTCCCGGACCCGCCGTAGATGCAGAGATGAATGGTTCTCCTCCGCTCCCGGTGAGCCGGGCAGTCCCCGCCGCAAGCAGCCTCGCTTTCAGCCCGAGCCAGTCCATAGTGAGAGTGCCTCCTCGTAGGCGGTATAGAACGGCAGGGCAGCAACCGCACCGATAATTCCCCTCCCTTCCAGAATCAGGTCGAGACTCCCTTCTTTAACTTCGGGGATGAGATTGCGCTTCACCTCTCCTCTCTTGACCATCCGGCCAAAGGGAAGGAGGGTGGAGGGATTAAAACCGGTGAACACCGCCATACCGGTATCTTCAGAGAGGGTATAGCGCTCCAGCAGGCGCCGGTACCGATTGACCAGAGCCGCGGGTTCCGATGATGCGAACTCACAGACGATGCTCACGCAGTTCTTGGTCCGGTAGGGGACCGGAAAGAGCTGAACAATGGTGTGGGAGAGGTAGCGCGATGCATCATCCTCAATAGTCCTGGCAATATTGTGGGTGAGGGTCCAGGTCGCTCCTTCATCCGGTGTATCGGTGTCATCGACACCTATCAGTACCCGCTGCCTTCTCGGTAACCATACCGTTGAGCCGGCCTTCCTCCCGCCACCGGCAGGATCGGTCCGGCACCGGGTCACGCCTCCGGCAAAGGAACGGCAGCTCGCCGCTCCCACACCACCCCCTCCGATGCCAACATAGGAGATCTCGATCTCGCTACCTTCGACCGTTGCACCACATATTCCTGCCGGGAACCGCGATCCCTGGAGATCGAGGTCGGCCCTCCCGGGTTTCAGAAGGTAGCGCATGGTGGGACCGCAATTCCTCACCGAGCGGACAACCGGGCTCTGTGCGTAGTGGTGCTTTGACCACATCGCCCCGCCGATGCAATCAAAGAACTCGATGAGTTCGACAGCGCTGCCAGTCTCATCGGCGACCGCAACGATACCCGGGTAGCGGATAATATAGGGGTCGCCGGG
>JAAEES010000178.1 GCA_013415575.1 Methanomicrobiales archaeon
CTTTTATCGATTCGATGAAGGGTGTGCCTTTCCTGGCGATGGTGGCAATGAAGAGGCGGTCACGCTCTAAGAGTCTGACAATCAATTCCCTGAACAGGACCGAATAGCACTCCATCTTTCCGATTTCGTCGATGATGACCGGATTTTTCCCGATTCTTTCGATATCGAGTGATGTCAGATACTCCTCAAATCCATGGATATCCACGCCATACTTTCCCACGCGATACCGGCTCGTGAGGTCAACATGGGAGAGAAGACGTTTACTCCCGTCAAAGCCGACAATCTCGAACCCGACCCTGCTCCCTGCTTCCCTGATCTCCCGGGTGATGAACCCGCACGGATGCTGCTCTTCCAGGGCCTCGAAGAGGCGGATGATGAAGGTGGTCTTACCCACCCCGGGGACACCGGTGATGAGGAGATTGTTCATGGGTTGTTCTCTGAAAAGGGGGTAATTATTTTTTCCGGAACGTGGTGAATATACTCCCCGGTTTCATGAACACGGATTTAATCGGGGAGAAATTATAGGTATTTCCCGTGACAACTGCGGGCCATATATTTCATATATTACCCCAGGGGAACTGGGGGCAGGCCAAACGCCACCGAGGCTGCCACGATACAGACCATGAACAGCCCCAGCGCGATGAACTGGCCGTCTGCGATCAGGTCGCAGAGCAGATTGCTCTGGCTGATCTGCTGGTAGTTGCGGATATACCATTGGGCATAAAAAATCCCGGCAATGATCAGCACCAGGTACATCAGCGGGATCTCCCCCCAGAGCAGGAACACAACCGAAACCCCGAAAATGATGTTCACCAGCGTCAGAAGCCGCGTGGTATTGGGGATCCCAATGCAGACCGGAATGGTCCTGACCCCGGTGAGCCGATCTCCCTCAACATCCCTCATATCAAAGAGAACGGTATTGATGAAGACGAGAGAGAAGAAAAAGAGGATAACGGCGAGGGTAATCATTCCCGGGAGGGATCCGGCGATATAGACCGGGAGCAGGGCAGGGGGCAGGGCCCAGGCCACGGCAACGAGGAGACTCTTTGCAACGGGTATCTCCTTCAGCCGACGGTAGGGAAATCCCCGGGGAAAGATCGGGGTGCTGTAGATTAGGCCGCTGAGCAGGGGGATTGCAGAAATTAACACCACAGCTGGACCGTGGAGCCATGAGAGGACGAGGGCAAGGATATAGGCACCAATTGCCGTGGAGAAGAGGAGCTTTTCATACTTCTTGGTGAACGCATACCGTTTCGAATGGTTGATGGCGTCCTCGCTTTCATCAGTCTTCCTGTTCAGGTTGTAGACCGAATAGGTGATCAGCATTCCAAGGACGAACACGATAGGATTGAACGGCACTTCGTGGAGAACACTGGAGATGTATGCCATTGAACCGGCAGCGAAGGAAAGGTACAGAGAACTATAGACCAGGTAATCGATGAGAATGGTAGGATTCCACTCAAACCGGTAGGTCGAGTATCCGTGCTCAAACATAAATTATTGTTCATGAGTAGAATAAACATACATTCCCATGGTTAAAGTTAAACTAACTGATGAAAATTAAACCAACTAGTGAATATTCATCGGATCGATTAATGATCCTTATATCCAATCCGCCTCTCTTCGCCTCAGAACCGGGTAATGTATTCCAACAGCAGTCAGATGTGAAGAGATATAATAGTTTGCCCGGCAATACTGCCCTTAATTCGATAAAGAAGAAGAAATTGGGCGAATATTAATCGGATCTCATAATTTTAATTCGACTGATTGATCGCGGTAGTAATCGAAGAGCCGCTGACCCCATGCGACCGCCTGTTCATTTTTTGAGAAGAGATCGGTGGTGGAATCGTAGGTGATCCCGTCCAATTTGTACAGGCCGAGCGAAATGACCTTATCGGTCACGGTCAGTCCCAGTTTCGGCATGGGATCCAGGATGAAAATCTTCCCCTTCGCCGTTCCGGCCACTTCCGCGATCTTTTCCACATATGGCGGGAGGGAGAACTGCTCAGCAAGATCCTTTCCCACGAGAAGCTCGATCGTCACCCCTTCCATTGCCCTTTTTGCTACTGCCTCGGTGTGAGCCGGACTCGAGATAGGAGAGACGATACAGATCCGCTCCGCATCGTTGAGAGCTTTGAGGAAGTTGAAGTATACATTGAAGATATCCACATTCGTGTCAGAGACGATTTCGGATTCGAAGAGTTCCCCGAGGTTATGCAGGAACGGCTCCGGAATTGCATCAACCTTGTGCTGATCCCAGAAATCCTTGTGCTTCCGGGTGACCGATTTGAAGAGGATAATGTCCTGGATCTTCAGGGTCAGGATCTTCCCCACCGGCCTGAGGTGGTATTCATACTCGGATATAGCGATATAATTGCTCGACTCCAGCTTCCGTATCTTCGGGATGAGCGCCTGTGAGGAACTTCCGGTGATGTCACGGAGCTGGGCCAGGGTCTTGTTCCCGTCAGCGAGAGCGAGAAGTATCTGAATCTGGAGACGCGAGCGGAAAAGTGCCTGGATATCCCCCATAATTCGCGTGTAGTGATCGACTGCCATGATTTCATGCCCGTTAATTATGAAATTTGTCAATTACCATTGGCTAACGTATTGAAGTTTCCTGACCGGGCGCCATCTCTGCCTCAAATACGCCCCAGATTACCTGTATTCATGGCAGTGAAGATTACCCGAACCAGAAAATCTTCGGCAGAGATTTTTTTGTAATCATACATTGTGAATTCATCGTTTAAATTTTATGGGCCTGCATCC
>JAAEES010000026.1 GCA_013415575.1 Methanomicrobiales archaeon
GAGGAGTGGATCAGGATGCGGGAATTTATCGACCGGATGAGGGAGTGCGGAGAAGTCATCGATATCGATGAACCCGTGGATGTGGTATACGAACCCTGCAGGTATGCCCACAGGACCGACAAGCTCCTCTTCTTTCACCGGCTTGCCGGGGCCCGCGGTGTCATGAACGTCACGGCAACGAGAGACGCGCTCTCGCTTGCCCTGAACATTCCCAAGCACGATATGGTTCAGCGCCTCTCCCGCATGGAGTACCAGGGATCGGTGGTCCGTCAGGGCAACCTCCCGATGACGTCACCGGACCTGTCAAGGATACCGGTCATGAAGCATTATCCCCGGGATGCCGGGAGGTACATCACCGCCGGCATTGTCTTTTCCCGGTTCGGGGATATCGAGAATGCATCCATCCACCGCATGCAGGTTCTGGATGACCGGAGGGTCGCCGCCCGGCTGGTGGAAGGACGGCATACCTCCACGCTCCACCGGGCCGCCCGCGAGCAGGGAGACCGGTTGCCGGTGGCCGTAGCTATCGGAGTTCACCCCGCGGTCACTTTTGCCTGCTGCACGCGGGTGCCGAAGGGGAAGGAACTCCCGTATGCCGCGGAGCTGCTCGGCGGTGAGATACGGGTCTGGCAGTGCACCAACGGGGTCCTCGTGCCGGAAGCAGAGGTCGTACTTGAAGGATTCATCGGTGGAGAAACAACCGAGGAAGGGCCATTCGTCGATATCACAGGCACCTATGATCAGGTGCGGACGCAGCCGGTCATCGAGTTTTCAGGCATGCACCTGATGAAGGATCTCATCTACCATGGCATCCTTCCCGCTGGAAATGAACATCGCATCCTGATGGGAGCACCCTATGAGCCATCCATTTACCGGGCAGTCGCAGGGGTGACCGAGGTAAAGAACGTCGTCCTGACAACCGGTGGATGTGGGTACTTCCACGCGGTAATCCAGGTACGCAAGCAGACTCAGGGCGATGCCAAGAACGCGATGATGGCTGCCTTTGCTACCCACACCTCGCTCAAGCATGTGGTGGTGGTTGACGAGGATATCGATCCAACTGATCCGGAGGATGTGGAATTCGGCATCGCCACCCGGGTCAGGGGCGATCGGGATCTCCTGGTAATCACCGGTGCCCGGGGATCATCTCTCGATCCAACCCAGGCCGATGACGGGACAAACGTGAAAGTCGGTATCGATGCCACGATGCCACTCGGCCACGAGAATGAGTTTCTTCGCGCGGTGTGGGAGTGAGCATGCACCTGCTTCCTGAAGAAGAGCAGGTACTTGCCGGGGAATACGGCGAGACACGCCAGAAGATGATGGAGATTCTTGCCGCCATCGGCACGGTGTTCGGGGCTGCCCGGCTCATCCCGATAAAGAGTGCCCAGGTGAGCGGGGCCTCCTACAAGACCATTGGTGATGCGGGCCTCGAATGGCTCACCGGGCTCGATGCCCGCGTTTCCGTCCCCACCGTTCTCAACCCGATCGGCATGGACCGTGCAGCATGGCGGGAGATGGGTATCCCCCCCGGCTTTGCTAAAAAACAGGAAGAGATAATCGCTGCCTACGCCCGGCTCGGCATCCGGCTGGAGTGCACCTGCACGCCATATTACATTTACCAGACCCGGTTTGGCGAACATCTCGCCTGGTCGGAATCCTCTGCAGTCTCCTACGCAAATTCGGTTATCGGCGCCCGTACCAACCGTGAGGGGGGGCCGGGAGCCCTCGCTGCCGCCATCATCGGAAAGACCCCTGAGTATGGCCTCCACCTGGTTGCGGCGCGGAAGCCGCAGGTGCACATCCGGGTGGAGGGGGGAGATTCCTGGGACGATGTCGCAAGGTTCGGTGCCCTTGGATACCTTGCCGGAAAGATTGCCGGAAACCGCATTCCCTTCTTTTCCGGTATCAGGCCCCGGCGCGACCATCTGAAAGCGCTTGGTGCGGCAATGGCGGCATCCGGGGCAGTCGCCCTCTATCATGTCGCCGGTATCACTCCCGAAGCGCGGATATTTTCCTATGCGGGAAGCGATATCGAGCAGATCCCTGTTACCGCCGGAGAGGTTGCGGCCCTCTGGAACGAGATCCAGGTTGACGCCGTTGCGCTGGGCTGCCCCCACTGCTCACCAGAAGAACTCTCCCGCGTCGCAACCCTCCTTTCCGGAAAACGGGTGAAGATTCCGGTCTACATCTTTGCGGCGCGAAAGGTGATCGATTCATGCCACGACGCCATAGCAGCTATCGAACGGAGCGGGGCGCGGGTTTACGCAGATACCTGTATGGTGGTCTCACCTGCACTGGAGCGGTACAGGACCATTATGGTCAACAGCGGCAAGGCGTTTTCCTACGTCCCTGATATGTGCGGCGCTGCAGTAAGAATAGGGACCACCGAGGAGTGTATCCTGGTGGCAACGGACGGGGCTACCTGACGATCAGAAGGGGCGGATCAACCAGTCCGGCGATCTGCTCTGACAGCATCCCTGCATGGGATTTGCCGCTTTTCCCATAGGCCCCCATCACCACGAGGGAGTACCTGCCGCTGTTCGCCTCGGTCAGAATCTCTTCCCGAACGTCTCCCTCCACGATCCGGGATTCGCAGTCCACCTTCTCTTTTGCATAGTGGGTGAGGAGATCCTGGTATTCGGTATTGATACTCCGCTTCATATCCCGCCAGATCTTCTCTTCATGATCTTTGATCAGGTGACACATATCGCTCTGGGTGCAAAAGGTGAATGCCTGTGCCCGGGCCTCACTCCGGTCCAGCACCGAAAAGAAGACGACGAGCGATCCCGACTTCTTTGCCACCTGTACGGCATGGAGTGCGCACTTGTGGCTCCAGGTGGAGCCGTCGAGCAATACCAGTATTTTTGCTCTTACCGGTCCGGTTTCAGTCACCATGCTCGTCATCCCGTGGGTGTAGTGTAGGAATGGAAATGAAATAGGTTTTTGCCCGGACCTGCGCCCCGTGAACCGCAGGAGCATCTTTAATTGATACCTGCGATCAGATGAATTCACATGGCCTTTCCCGATCTGAGCGGGAGAAGACTGCAGGATTATAAACTGCTGGTGCTGGGAGTACTCATTGCCGTCTCCCTCCTCCTCGAGTTCTACGTTCACTGGCATCTTGGGATAACGTCAGTATACTCCCATTTCTTCTACATACCGATAGTCCTGGGAGCGGTCTGGTTCGGGAAGCGGGGGGTGCTCGTGGCCATCCTGCTCGGTGCAGCCCTGCTCTCTGTAACCTTTGTGAATACCGGGAGAATTGACGACGATGCTATCATCCGGGCCCTGATGTTTGTGATCGTCGGTCTCGTGATCGGTGCGGTCTCTGATTACATGCGGATCGAGCAGGAACGGTTGATGAATGAGGTGACCGATGCTGCCATACAATCCGGTCTCCGGGGACGGACGGGAACGGGAAGCATCGCGGAGATCCGGAGCAGGATCGCCTCCTTTGCCGGAGTGAAACGGCTCAGGGAACAGGGCGACATTCCAGGACTTATCCGGGCACTCCGGAACCGGGACCCTGCCGTGCAATATGACGCGGTGGAAGCTCTCGGGGAATTGGCCGATCCGGCGGCAACCGGTGCACTGATCTCGGCGCTCACCGGAGACCAGTACAGCGGAATCCGCTGGAAGGCCGCTGAAGCCCTGGCAAAGATCGGCGAGCCCGCGGTCCCGTCGCTGATTGCAGCCCTTGATCACCCGGACGAAGGGGTGCGGTGGAAGGCGGCCATAACCCTGGGCGAAATCGGAGATCCGCGTGGCATCATCCCTCTCATCGGGCTGCTTTCAGATAAGGACCGGTTTGTGCGCAGCAGGGCGGCCTATGCCCTTGGCCTTATCGGATCTCCGGCCATACCGGCCCTCTCGGAAATGCTCGAAGAGGCCCCGTACGAGGTCCGGAGGGGTACCGTTACCGCGCTGGGAAAGATGAATGATCCTGCGGCGACCAGCGCCCTCATCCGGGCCCTCACCGATTCATCAGAAGATATACGCCAGGATATCATCACCTCACTGGTGACACAGGGAGAGGCGGCCTTTGATCTCCTTGTCGCAAGCCTCGCCGATCCCGAACCTCTCCGACAGCAGGGGGCAGCGATGGCGCTTGCGGCCATGGGGAGACCGGAAGCCCTGGAACCATTACAAAAGGCCCTTGAATCAGCCGGATCTCCAACCCGGGAGGTGATTAGTTCAGCGATCGGGGAGATCCGTTCCCGGAATGCACAGGAACGAACCAAAAACCTTCCGGAATAACCGGGTTTTCCGGAAGGATCTGACCGTTCTCAGAAGATATATCTGGTGTGAGGTCGTTAGGTTTTTCTGTGTTTGGTGAGTCCGATTACTCATTTTGCTATGATTCAGAGGAGGTCTCGATCAGGATCGACCCATTAGATGGTTTTTTCCAGTATTTCCGGAAATCAGGTGATGAAGAGATCAGAAAGGTAATCAGCGGCAAATCCCGGAAGATCGTGGTCAACCCTGTCGAGCCGGTCAACCTTCCCCGGGAGGTCACGAGATTCCTCGAGGTCCATTTTACTCCGGTAGCAATCGAGCCGGACTCGAGCGAAATCGTATATATTACCTTCCCGGTCGAGATTGGGGTATTCCTCGAGTCGAAAGACGATTTTGATGTTCTTGATATCTTCACTCTTTCCCGGCCCAAATACTCTCTCTATGGTCCTCCTGAAGAAGGAGTCATCACCCGTTACCATGAGAGCACCGTCTCCGGTACCCTCCCGGACGTGGACAGGCTGAAAGAGGGTGTAATCGCGCTCTCCCTCAGCAATGCCAGCCGGAACTGGGTGGAGGTCTCCCGTGCCGTCTTTGACTGTTCGTCCCTCTTTTTGTATTACGGACATTGTGTCTCCCTGGTGGCCCGCATGAACATCCTGTCCCGGGATATCGCGGATATCAGGAGCGAGGACCGGCCTCTCAGGGATGGCATGAAACCGTCGATCCTGGTAATCAAAGCGCGAAAAACCCTGATCCCCGATAAAATTCCCTTCATGATGGAGTTCGGGGTGGGTGATTAGCATGGTGGGCCTCGACACTGTGGTCTTCGGTGAGGTGACGGTGCTGGATCTGATCGTGTTCGCCATTTCGGTAGTCATCATCGTCATCGTGGCGCGGATCATTGCCATGTACCTGAAACGGGCTCTCTCCGACCGCATGGAACGGGTTGAGATCGATAAGCTGGTCAAGATCGTCCAGGCCGTCATCATCCTGTTCGGTATCTGGTTTGCCCTGCCCAGTTTCGATGTGGATATCGGCCAGCTCCTGGTCGTTGGCGGGACGGTGGGGCTGATCATAGCGTTTGCCAGCCAGAAGATCGTCTCGAACCTCGGCTCCGGAATCTTCCTCCTGATCGAGCGGCCGGTCAAGATCGGAGACACCATCCGGATTGGCGACGTCGAGGGAACGGTGAACCAGATCCGGATCCTGTCCACCATTGTGAAGACGTACGAGGGAATTTACGTGCGGATACCGAACGAGCAGGTCTTTTCCTCCGACATCACCAACTTCGTGGTAAACCCTGCCCGGAGGTTTGAGTACACGGTGAGCATCGGGTACGGGGCTGATGCGGGGAAGGCTGTCTGGGTCATCCGGACCCTCCTCGATGAACACCCGTTTGTCCTCAATAACCCGGCCCCGAGCATCTTTGTCTCCGAGCTGGGGGATTCCGGCGTGGAGATCACCGTTTATATCTGGGCACCGTCCCGGGTCTGGTGGGCAGTCCGGACCGAGCTCCTCCAGAAGATTAAGGAAGCTCTCGAACGCGAAGGAATCGAGATACCCTTCCCGCAGCGGGTGATCACCATGGCAGGTGAGAAGAAAAGAGGAACCGGCCAGGGAGAATTGTAATCATGGAGGTCAGGGAATACATCGATGATCTGAGCAGTCCGGACCGTGAAATCCGGATTGCAGCAGTGAAGCGTCTTGCGGAAATGGGGGATATTTCTATCGGGCCCCTTATCGGTGTCCTTCAGGAAAACGGTAACGCCGATTCGCGGTGGTATGCATCGCTTGCCCTCTCCCGGATCGGTGCTCCCGCAGTCGGTCCCCTTATCCAGGCTCTCCGCGAGAACCAGGATCCCGGTTTCCGCCGGTATGCGGCGGCAGCACTCGGGCATATCGGTGATGTGGCAATCGATCCGCTGATCGGGGCCATGAAGGGTGCTGACCCGGCACTCCGCGGGTATCTTTCCGCAGCCCTCTGCCGGATCGGAACTCCGGCTCTCGCCCGCCTGCGCGAGCTGTACGCCGGCGATGACGCAGAGCTCCGTTCGTGCGCAGAGCTCACGCTCTGGGGAATGGGTGAGGAAGGGATCCGTGCCATGGTGCGTTCAATCGAGGAAGACGAGAAGGGCGGCTGAAAGCGATTTTTATACCCCTCCACATCCCAACAGATAAGTCTCCAGGTGGTGAGAGAGAGCTATGGTGAAGCGGTCCCCGGCGATGGAGCAATACTCCGAAGACCTCCTCGCGTACCTTGCGCGGGCGCTTGAGGTTGCTGCAGCGGCGCGGGCAGTAGGGATCGATCCCAGGACGGAGGTGGAGATCCCGGTAGCAAGTGATCTCGCCGACCGGGTTGAGGCTCTCCTCATGATCACGGGGATTGCCGGCAGGATCCGGGAGCTCGAGGCAACGATGAGCAGGGAAGAGGCTGCGCTCCGGATCGGTGATGATTTTGTCGCACGCAGATTCGGTGAGCAGACGCGGGAAGAGATCCTTGACCATGCCATCCGGACTGCCATGGCCATGCTCACCGAGGGAGTGGTCGCTGCACCCACCGAGGGGATCGCCAAGGTGGGGATCGGTAAGAACGATGATGGATCCGAATACCTCCGTATCTACTATGCCGGTCCAATCCGGAGCGCCGGAGGAACAGCCCAGGCACTCTCGGTTCTGGTCGGGGACTATGTCCGGCGTGCGCTCGGGATCAACCGCTATATCCCCCGGGGTGATGAGGTCGAGCGGTACATCGAGGAAATCCGGCAGTACAACTCCATCATGAATCTCCAGTACCTCCCGGGAGAGAAGGAGATACGCCTCATCGTCGGGAACTGCCCGGTCTGCATTGACGGCGAGGGAACCGAGCAGGAGGAGGTGAGGGGATACAGGAACCTCGACCGGATCGAGACCAATGCGGTCCGGGGCGGGATGGCCCTTGTGCTCGCCGAAGGGCTCGCCCTCAAGGCCCCGAAGCTCCAGAAATACGTCCGCTCAATGAAGATGGACGGATGGGAGTGGCTCGGCGAGTTGACCACCGGTACGGCAAAGAGCACCGATAACGGTGAAGAGAAGGAAAAGATCCTCCCCCGCGACAAGTACCTCCGGGATCTCATCGGGGGCAGGCCGGTATTCTCGTATCCGATGCGGAAAGGAGGGTTCCGCCTGCGCTACGGCCGGTCACGGAACACGGGGTTTGCTGCCGCAGGAATCGCCCCGGCCACCATGCACATTCTCGGTGATTTCCTCGCGGTCGGCACCCAGATGAAAATCGAACGGCCAGGGAAGGCTGCAGGGATTGTCCCGGTCGACTCCATCGAAGGACCGACTGTCCGTCTCAGGAACGGGGACGTGCTCAGGGTTGATGACCTCGAAACAGCCGAGGCTCTCTCCGCATCCGTGGACCGGATCCTCGATATTGGGGAGATCCTGATCAGTTACGGGGAGTTCCTTGAGAACAACCACCCCCTCATTCCATCGTCGTACTGCGAAGAGTGGTGGAAGCTGGAGGGAGGTGGTACCTCTCCTGAGAACGAGATGGAGGCCATCTCGCTGTGCTGTGACGGTCAGTATCTCCATCCGGCGTTTACCTACTTCTGGGACGATATCGGGATCGACGAACTGCGGCAGCTGGCAGATTTCGTGTCGGCAAACGGAGAGGTGCGGCACGGGGTCCTGGTCCTCCCGAACGATCCCCTGATAAAAGATATCCTTGAGGAGATCCTCATTCCGCACATGGTCCGTGAAGGACTGATCTGCATCAGCTGCTACCTGATCTTCCTCGCCTGCATCGGTCTTGACCTGCAGCTCCGGAAGCGGGAGGTATGGGAGGAGGTCCCTGTGAACGACGGACTCTCGTGTGCCATGCACCTCTCCGGGTTTCTGATGCGCTCCAAGGCAGGGACGAGGATCGGGGGGAGGATGGGCCGGCCCGGCAAGTCCAGGCCCCGGAAGATGAACCCTCCCCCCCACTCCCTTTTTCCCCTCGGCGAGGCAGGTGGTTCACGCCGATCCTTCCAGGAAGCGGCCAACCATTCACCCGAACCGAACAAGGATGGCGGGGTCATCCAGATCGAGGCTGGAAAAAGGCGGTGTCCCGCCTGCGGAGCCGAGACGTTCCGGAACCGCTGTGAATGCGGTACCCACACCATTCCCGTCTTCACCTGTCCCCGCTGCAAGCGGGAGCTCAAAGAACCTGAATGCCCGGCATGCCGGGTTTCCACCACCTGCTCGCAGGTAGTCAGCCTTGACGTGAAGCAGGAGTATGCCCGGGCCACAGAACGGCTCGGGAGGCGGGAGCAGCCGGTCAGCCTGGTGAAGGGGGTCAGGGGCCTTATCTCAAGGGAGCGGGCAGTCGAGGAGATCGAGAAGGGCATTCTCCGGGCCGAGAATGAACTCTTCGTCTTTAAGGACGGGACCATCAGGTTCGATATGATCGATCTCCCGGTCACCCATATCCGGCCTGCGGAGATCGGGCTCACTCCCGGGCGGCTGGTTGAGCTGGGCTATCCTGCCGATATCCATGGCACCCCGCTCACCCATTCCGACCAGGTGGTCGAACTCAAACCCCAGGACATCCTGATCTCCGAGTCCTGTGCCGACTATATGGTGCGAATCGCCCGGTTCATGGATGAATTACTGGAGCGGTGCTACCAGCTTCCTCCGTTCTACAAGGTGAATTCCCGGGATGACCTGATCGGGCACCTGGTGATCGGCCTTGCACCCCACACGAGCGCCGGGGTGCTGGCCAGGATTATCGGGATCTCCCAGGCGAACGTGGGCTATGCACACCCGTTTTTCCACGCCGCGAAACGGAGGAACTGTTTCCACGGAGATACAGAAATCGAGGTATACGACGGCCGGACCTGGAAGACAATGCCTATCCGACAGTTCGTTGTGGAGAACTTCGATCTCTCCCGCCCGGGAATCGACCGGCTGGGGACCTACTACTCTGATCCGCAGCAGACCTACCTCACCCGGTCGATTGACAGGGAAGGAAAACCACATCTGCGGAAGATCACCTCGGTCTCGATCCACCGCGCCCCTGAGCACATCATCAGGTTCGAGACGCGGCAGGGGCGGGTGCTCGCCGTCACCCCTGACCATGCGATGCTGGTCTGGGATCTCTGCTACCTGCGCAAAATCCGTGCCGTGGAATTAGAGGAAGGCGACCCGGTCCCGGTCATGGCGGGAACCTCGGTTATCACCGATCACCTCCTGCACCGGGATATCGTACCCTGCCCGGACGATCGCGTGTACTGCCTCACTGTCACCGATGAGCACACGGTATGCGCCGGCGGGATCTTCACCGGGCAGTGCGATGGCGACGAGGACTGCATCATGCTCCTCCTCGACGGCCTGATCAACTTCTCCCGTGCCTTCCTCCCCGAATCCCGGGGCGGCACCATGGATGCCCCGCTGGTGCTGACCACCGCCATTGACCCGGCAGAGATCGACAAGGAGAGCCACAACCTGGACGTCGTCCCCGGCTACCCTCTTGAACTGTACCAGGCAGCCCTCAGGTATGCTCACCCCCGGGAGGTCGTAAAACTCGTCGACCGGGTGGAGAACCGGCTGGGGACTCCGGCGGCACTCGAAGGATTCCTGTTCACCCACGACACGTCTGATATCTCCGCAGGACCCCTGGAGTCCACCTACACCAAGCTCAAGACAATGTTCGAGAAACTCGAGGCCGAACTCACAATTGCCGAGAAAATACGGGCGGTTGACCAGGACGATGTAGCGGAGCGGGTGCTTACCACGCACTTCATCCGCGACCTCATGGGAAACCTCTCAGCGTTCTCCAAGCAGAAGTTCCGGTGCACGAAATGCAATACCAGCTACCGGAGAATGCCGCTGGCCGGGAAGTGCACCCGTTGCGGCGGAAACATCATCCCCACCGTGCACGAGGG
>JAAEES010000179.1 GCA_013415575.1 Methanomicrobiales archaeon
AAAAAAAATTACCGGCGTCTCCCCCCACAGATGAGGGCGGCACCGACAAGTCCCGCTGCCAAGGCGGCGAGCGGGAAGGGGATGGCAGAGGGGCTCGTCTGGAGTGGTTCTTCCATTGCGGTCTCTGTCCCGACCGGGACGGATGTCCCGGGGGCCGGGCGTTCAACCGCATACCTGACCGTGGTCATGAACCCCTCCCGGTCATAGATCTCCACGTAGTAGTTGCCTTGTTCAGTGACCGGCACCCGGTAGGTAAACCACCCGTCGATCTTCCCGGGCTGCGTGGTGGTCCTGACGTACTGGTCCGGGAGCGAGAAGCCTGCCGGTCCGCTGATCCTGAGGGTGATGGTCGCTACTCCGAGGTCGGGGATATAACCTTCGATGAGGAGTGCTTCACCGAGGACCTGGTCACGGGGAGCGGTCAGGAAGACCTCATCGGAACGGTCTATGATCACCACCTGCTGGAGTGTGACCGAATCTGAGCCGAGCTTTGATCCGGGATCATCCAGGAACTGGGCTTCAACCTTATATTGCCCTGCCTGAAGTCCGGTGGTCGGAAACGAGGCATCGAATGTCTTTGATTCGTCAACAATGATCATTCTCCTTTCTAACTCCTCGGGGGTCGTGAACTGGAGCTTGTAGAGGACGATATCAAACTGGGTCCCGGCCGGGAAGGTGGTGGTTCCGCTGACCAGGAGAGGGGCTCCGGCCCGGAGCTCATCAGGGGCTTCGATGAACAGGACATAGCCCTGGACAGCACTGCAGAGAAAGGCGATTGACAGCAGGAAAAAAAGGACGCGTCTCATAGCAGATCGTTTCATCAGTGAAGATAATTAGTTTCCGGGAACCGGCGCCTAGACGAGATCGATGAAATTTCCAAGGATCTGCAGCCCCACCGCCCCGCTCTTCTCAGGGTGGAACTGGACGCCGTGAACCATCCCGGAGGTGACCGCTGATGCGAACGGGCAGATGTAGCGGGTGGTAGTCAGTGTGTGGGAGAGGATAGTATCCGCGTAGAATGAATGGACGAAATAGACGTACGATCCTTCCCCGACCCCGGCCATCAGAGGGTGGTCGGGGATCGCGATGTGCAGGGAATTCCAGCCCATGTGGGGGATCTTGTATCCGGTGGTCCGGGGAAATCTCCGCACTGTCCCGGGGATGATCCCGAGACCGGCATGCCGGCCGTGCTCCTCGCTCCATTCGAGGAGCATCTGCATGCCAAGGCAGATCCCGAGCACCGGGACCGACCCGGCGGCATCGATGATCGCCCGTTGCATGTCCGCCAGCTGCTCCATCCCGTCCCGGAAGGCGCCCACACCCGGGAGTACAATCCCCTCTGCGGCAGAGATCTCATCGATATCCGCGGTGATCTTCGGCACAGCCCCTGATTTTTCAAGACCGCGGAAGACGCTCCGGAGGTTTCCGAGCCCGTAATCAACTATAACGATACGTTTCATC
Organism: Methanomicrobiales archaeon; assembly: GCA_013415575.1. Classification (GTDB taxonomy): domain Archaea; phylum Halobacteriota; class Methanomicrobia; order Methanomicrobiales; family Methanospirillaceae; genus UBA9949. The sequence continues at coordinate 1,462 of JAAEES010000179.1, forward strand.
GCATACCTCTCCCCTGATTCTCCATTGAGCCTCGGTCACCCATTCAGGCGGCAGGCCATGGGCCTGCTGCCAGCCACCGAGCCGGGCGCTCCACTCCCCCCACAACTCAGGGTACTTTTCCCGGATCTCTTCAATGACCGCCACATCGCTCGAGGGGCACATGAAGCAGCCGATCCGGTCGAGTCCCTGCGCATAGAGGGGATTCCAGGGGGCCTGTTCCCGGAACAGGTAGAGCCAGACATGCAGTGCTGTCCAGTTGTGGATCGGGGCTGCCGAGATCTGGTTCTTCACGATCCCGTTCCGGAAGACCCGGTTGCTCTCCTTTCTCCGGAACGATTCATACCTCCGCTGACCGATGAACGAGAGACACTCACCCCATCGTTCCTCGATCAGGCTCCGGACCGGCCGGAGTTTGCAGGCACTGCAGCACCAGCGGTAGTCCATGGCAGGAGGGCCGAGCCGTTCGAAGGCCTCCCAGAAGGCATCCTCCCCGCTTGCCCTGATTATTTCGAGCCCGTAGGTCTCCGCGGCAATGGCGACGTTCTCGAGCGTTTCAGGGAACTCGAGGCCGGTATCGATGAAGAGCAGGGGAACATTCCCGAGAGCCTTCTTGACCACAAGCAGGGTGGCAAGACTGTCTTTGCCTCCCGAGTAGGAGATGTTTGCCGGCCGGTCGGTGTTCCCGGAAACCTCCTGGACAAAACGGACTGCCTCTTCCTCTGCCTCTCCGATAACAGAAGAATTACCCCGGACGGCATCCTCCCATGTCGATAGTCCGGGAACACACCGGGATGGGGCATTCTTCCGTGTCCTGACCACCGCCCCGCGTTCCATGGCCGAAGCCTCGCCGGCATCCACCTTCGCCCTCCCTACACCCACGCAGTTCCCGTCCGGGGAGAGGATGAAGACTTCATCCCCCTTCCGTACCGAGGGCTCGATCATACGAAGGCCGGGTGCAAGAACGCTTGCTCCCTGGTCGCGGATTGAAGAGACGGCCCCCTCGTCCACCACCACGTAACGCCGTGCAGGCCGGAGGAAGAGGGCTGCTTCAGGACGGGGCAGGGGTTCCCACCGTTTCTCACTGGTGATGTACCGGATGGCCCCGACCACACATCCCCCCATGATGATCTCTTCCATCCGGTCGGTGTCCGGTGCTTTGTTCAGGAGGGCAATAGTTCCCGGGGGGATGAGCGGTGCTCCAAAATGATCTTCAAAGATCCTGTTAACCAGCTCGCAGTCGGCCGGAAAAGCAGGGCGGGCATCACCAGGAGGAGTGATTCCGACCTTCCGT
>JAAEES010000180.1 GCA_013415575.1 Methanomicrobiales archaeon
CATTCCTGCTACAATCATGGCGAACCGTCTGGAGCTGTTCTCTCTCTCGTTGAAACGACCTGGGGTCCCCGGGATGGTCTTCCTATGGTCGACTACAGTTCCCAGCATCCGGATAAGCGGCCGGGTTCGCATGCCGAGCACATCGATCCAGCCGACTTCTTTTCATTCCTGCTCCAGTCCCGGCCCCATGACTTCGATGTGATGCTCGAGATTAAGGATAAAGAGGCAAGCGCCCTGATTGCCGTTCGGCTGGCCCGGAACGATCCACGATTTGTCGGCTGACCGAAATCCCCCGACGGGATAACCTGGTATCAGACCGATGCTCCTCTCGTATCCCGTGAATTCCCTGGTGATGATGAAGACTCCACAGGCAGGAATATCGACCTGTGGTAATTATGCTGCCACCATCCAGTATCATGTCACATTATTTCCGAAAGATCAGATTTCAGTACGGTATCCGGTACAAAGTGCTGAAAAGCGATCCCCGAGTTCCTCACGGAGAATCTCCTTTGCCCGGGTACCAGTGCAGTGCCCGGTAATGACCCGGCGGCATCCGGCTGATTTCAGGGTTTTCCCGATGGAATGGACCATATCAGAAGGAGTGTCCCGGTCGGTGAGATGGAATCCGCCCACCACTGCTTTAACTGGCCGGCCAGGATATCGATCCCGTGCGGTATATACCATATTCAGAATTCCGGAATGGCCGCATCCGCTGATGATGGAGATGCCATCTTCTTCCTCGATAACAAGGAAGAGCTCGTGCAGGAATGGATCTGGTTCATACCTTCCATCTTTCCGAATCAGAAGGGTATTGTTCCCGGCGGGTAGCGGCTTGGTGGTCTGTATCTCGGTGATGAGCATGAGGCTGGGAGAGATTACGGTGTCGGTGCTGATCCAGATGAGGCGGTGTGCATTGGCGGTGAGCATTTCCCTCTCGAGTCCGATGTACCGGTATCGGGAAGGATCCCGGGCATATGGGGCCTCATCGGCGCCGGCCTTGAGATAGACAGGCGCGTGCGTATTGTATTCCAGGAACGCGGCCAGGCCGCCGCCATGATCGTAGTGACCATGCGAGAGAACCCCGACATCGACCTTGCTGAGATCCAAACCCAGGTTTTCGGCGTTCCTGATAAACGTTCCATCCTGTCCCATGTCAAAGAGTACGGTGGTATGCCTGGCCTCAAGCAGGAGTGAGAGCCCGTGCTGGGGGACGAGTCCGTGAGCTCCACCAGGGGTGTTCTCGATCAGGGTGGTAAGATCCATGGTAAATGATTCCCCAAATCCTCTGATTTTTGTTCATGGAACAATAACGGGCATAAGGGTTATGATGACGGCAAACCCCCATATTCCTTGCCGCATTTCCAGGAAGGCTGGAAAATCAGCCAAAGGAAAGAGGCTATTTCCCCCCATATCGTCGCACATGGTCCCATGCCCGGTGCAGGCAGGGATCCGTGTTCCGTTCTGCATACACCGAGACATCTTCCCGTCCATACCGTTTCCGGTCTTCACCAACCGGGCAGACCTTGATACAGATTCCGCAGGGGGCAATGTAGCGGCGATTCAGATCGGCACTCCACGAAGCACAGGCATGTTTGTCGGTGGTTCCCTCCGGATAATCCTCCTTTTCCAGGGCGGATGAAGGACACATCTCGACACATTGCATGCACCTGATACAGAGCTGGTCTTCACGGACAAGGTCGGGAGGGAGATCCGCGCTGGTGAGAACTGAGCCGAACCGGACACGGGGACCATATTCCGGGGTGAGGATCATATTATTCACCCCGAAGTTCCCAAGACCAGCAAGGTAGGCAGCATGCCGGTGGGAAAAGAAGGCGACCGGGTTTTTAAGAAGAACCTCAATACTCCCATACCCGTCACGGGGGATGAAAACCGAGGGGTATCCCTGGCTGGTCAGGAATTCTGCCAGACGGTAGGTGTGCTGGTCGAGGAGCGCGTTTACCGTGCTGTAGAGTTCCCGGTACAAAATTGACGGAGAGGTTTCCAGGGCCGGAAGAGATACCGGAAGGCCGATCACGATAACCGACACTGCTTCGGGGAAGATTGACCGGGGATAGAAGGCTTCAGGCATCCAGGGCTGGAACGGGGGCTCTTCCCAGCGGAAGGCGTCAGCTATCCCGACCAGCGGTATCTCCATCTTACGGCACCGGAACCTGATACTCTGTTTCAATGCTTCATTCATGCCCGGTCACAGATACATCTGGAATCTCACGGGAGAAAAAAGAATAAGTTCCCTTGTTTCAGCGAAGAAATCTGGCCAGACCTCCTCCCGGCAATCAGCCGCCCTGTGAGCCGGGCGCTTTCCAGAACACGGGGGATCAGGACGACTGCCTGGCTTTCAGTTTCTGGACCATCTCCTGTGCAATCGACCTTACGAAGCCGTTTTTGTCTTTACAGGCATCGGAAAGCGGCCCGATTGCCCGGTCATCACCCATTGTTCCCAGTGCCACGACACAGGCAAACCGGACATCGTGATCCGGGTCGCCGAGCATCCTGACCAGGTGTTCATATGCCCGCTGGTCGCCAATCTCACCGAGTGCATCAACTGCGGCCAGACGTACTTTCTTGTCGCTATCCCAGAGATTGATAATAAGGTACTCAACCGCAGATGGGCCAAGCTTCCTCAGATCAGAGATCGATCTCCATCGCTCTGTGCCGGTCATATCTGCCGGCTCTTCCAGTTTCGCATTCACGAAAATCCACTCCTTATATTCGGAAGAAAAAACGGCAGTTGAGCTATGTGTAAAAGTATAAAAACTTATGCACATCACTTGCCTCCCGACCGTGGTGGCTTGCAGGGCTGATTTTTCGGGAAAAAAAATTACGCTTCCATTCCACCTTCCTCCACTGAACTATCGGCATCACGTTCCGGACCGCGGGATGGGACAGGGTTTAAGCACCAGTGGTACAAGGGAAAAAGAGGAACGGAGTTAGCTGGAACGACCATGAACGTCCTTTTAAGAAGACTGCTCATCATATTCTGGCCGGTCAGTACAAGGAATTACTACCTCTGGCCATATTTACTCCTCATTCCCCTGATGATTGGTGATGTGGTCACCACCACTATCACTGTCAGG
>JAAEES010000181.1 GCA_013415575.1 Methanomicrobiales archaeon
TTTCCGGTATCGCCCCATCATTCCGAGGTAGACCTGTGCCACATTCTCCAGCGACTCGATGGTCACGTACTCGTTGATGGCATGGAGGGCCGGGATCTCGCCCGGTCCGTATTCCACGACGGAGAAACCCTCTCTCCTCAGGAATCGTGCATCGCTTGCCGCCCACTGGACGATGGGGGTCGCCGGACTCCCCTGCACTTTCCCGATCTCTTCAAGGAGCCGGGAGACGATCCGTGAGCCCACCGGGGTGATACTTGGATCTGACATGCTTCCCACCACGGAGACCTCAGCCCGGGGGGCACGGGCCCGGATGATATCGAGGAGCCCGCTGAGGCTGCACCCCCAGGGGATCCGGAGGTCGACTTCCAGCGTGCAGCGCTGGGCGATGATATTTGCCTTCTCCCCGCCCTCGATCGTTCCCGGGTTGAACATCAGGCGGGTGAGAATGACTTCCGCCTCGTCCATGTGGAGGAGATCCCGGAGAATTCCCGATGACTCGTGGATGATTCCGGCAATCTCCGGATCATCAGGATGATACTCGGTCTGGTGGAGTTCACCGAGGAACCGGAGCAACGAATAGGCCTCCATGATGGCGGATACCCCCTTTACCGGGTAGAGTGAGCCATGACCCGGCTCACCGGTGAAGGTGATGCAGAGACGCAGCAGGCCTTTCTGCCCGATGTTCGGGTTCAGGGGCGGGGTCGGTTCGGCAATGATGCAGTCACAGGGCACCAGGACCTTCTCGGAGAGCAGCCGCCGGATTCCATACTGCCCGCTCGTCTCCTCGTCGCAGACAAAGGCGAGATCGGCCGGGAGATCCCTGCCTGATTCGATCAGGGTTCTGCAGGCCCAGAGGATGGATGCACATCCCCCCTTCATATCGGTAGCCCCCCTGCCAAAGACGGTACCCCCCGAAATCCTCCCGGAGAACGGGTCGTCGTCCCAGCCATCGGAGAGCGCAGGTACGACATCGACATGGCCGCAGAAGAGGAGCTGCCCTTTCATCGATTGGGAGACAAGATTGTCTCGTCCGCCTGGCCCCCGGATAACGGTAGTGGGAATGCCCAGCGAATCGGTGAATCCCCGGATGAATTCGATGACATCCCGGGTATCTCCCGGGGGGTTCTCGCTCCTGATGGAGACCAGGTCGGAGCAGAGGCGGGCAATATTCATAAAAGGGGGGGTTCAGGCCTTCTTCCTGAATTCCTCGAACAGGATCGCGAGCGAGGCGTCGGAATAGAGGGTTTTCAGGAATTCGGCACCGAAGAACTCCTCTATGAGGGCGCGGTAGACGTGAGGGCGGATTGGTTCCCTGCTGTCACGGTCAAACACGATCCGGAAACTCAGGTAGCACGCCTCATCATCCTCATCATACACTCTCCGCCAGAGGGTGGGCAGAGACTCGAACCGGTCGGGATGCTCCTTCTTCAGCCAGGTGATGAACCCCGGGAATTTTGGACGGTCACCCAGTTTCTCCTGATCAACCCTGCACCTCAGGTACTCGCCGGTCATCATCACCCGGGGGGATTTATAGTGATATGACATGAGGCCGACCGTGTAATCGATGTGGGCGAGGGCATCCATGTAGTAGAAATAGAGGACGGGATGCCACATGCTCTCATCCTGGAGGATCAGGGATTTCTCATACAGGTGTTCCAGAATATGGACGTATTCCGGGTCTGAAGACATGGATAGTCATTCGCGCCGTGCAGAGATATAAATTGGCACCGTGTCAGGCGACCCCGCCCTTCCCGGCGGGTGCGGGATCGGGCAGCGGTATTCTACCGGTAGAACGGTTCACGTCGCTGGACGGCTTCGATGAAGAGGTCGCGGAGCTCCTGTCCGGACGCACCCCTGATATCGACATGGTTATCGGTCCGGAGCAGGCAGGGTTTGAGCTTGCCGTCGGAAGTTACCCGAAGACGGTTACAGAATGCACAGAACTCGGTGTTGTGGAGGGGTCGTACCACCTCAACTTCCGACCCGTTGAAACAGTACTTCTTCCGGTGGTGCATCCGGCGGGTCAGGATCTGCGTTGATTCTGCAACGAGGCGCTGCTCGAGCCCGTTGAGATCGCTGTGGAAGGGGCACTCCTTCATCTCCATGAGCTCGATCAGCTGGAGGATGAGATTCCGGTTCCCGCTGACAAAGCGGATAAACGAATCGACCTCGTGATCATTGATCCCGTTCAGCACCACCATGTTCAGCTTCACCGGTGTGAGTCCGGCAGCGATCGCCGCATCGATTCCCTCGAGGACATCGGGAAGGAGGTCCCGGCCGGTAATCTTCAGGTAGGTTTCGGGATCGAGGCTGTCAACGCTGATATTGACCCGGGAGAGTCCGGCATCCTTCAGATCCTGTGCTCGTGCGGCAAGAAGGGTACCGTTGGTGGTCATCGAGCTCTCCATACCATCAGGCACTTCCCGGATGATATCGGGGAGATCAGGCCGCAGCGTCGGCTCACCTCCCGTGAACTTCACGCTCCTGAACTCAAATTCCCGTGCAACCCGCATGATCTCCCCGATCTGGCGGGCAGAAAGAAGGCCGGCGGGAGCGACCTCTCCTTCAGCGTGGCAGTACATGCAGCGGAGGTTGCATGCCGGTGTCAGGCTTATCCGGAGATTGCTCACCGGCCGGTTATAGGGGTCCTTCAGCTTCATGAGTGTTCACGAAGTTCTTTGCGATGATGTAGATCTCCGAGCTCCCTTTCCGGGTCGTCCTGCTCCGGAAGGTTCTGAC
>JAAEES010000182.1 GCA_013415575.1 Methanomicrobiales archaeon
CCGTGAGATGAGGGAGGGGACGGGGTTGTGCCTGACGGCAAACTGGGCAGTGCCGAATATGGCCAGGAGGAAGATCGGCACCTCGTAGAGCAGGAAGAGGAGGATGTAGAAGAACCAGGGGCCGCAGATGCGGCACATCCCGTGCATGGCTGCCCAGTGTTCGTAGGCCCGTATCCATCCCGTCTGGATGATCTCGGGGTGGATGCCGAATGATGAATAGAACACCACCATGATCCCCACCGCGACGATCAAGCCGGCAACCGAGTCCCTGAGCCAGGAGTCCGGCAGCCGGATCTTCTTCCTGAGGATCAGGAAGAGAGCGAAGACGGCGAGCAGGATGAGGAAGATGGGCATGTCCTCTTTCAGGGACATCCCGCAGCCGATGGCCAGCCCGGTCAGCAGGGCATACCGCAGCCTGCCCCGTTCAAGGTAGGCAAGGACGGCGGCGAGGATCAGGACCGTGAAGAAGAGCTGGAAAATATCGTGGCGAAGGAACCGCGAGAAGTAGACGAGGCTTGGTGAAACGGCGACAAAGAGAGAGGCGACCAGGGTCTGACGCTGGTCAAGGTATCCAAGGGTGTGGATCCAGTAGATCACCGGGATGATCGCCGCCCCGAAGAGGGCCGGGAGGATCCGGGCGACGAGATCCGAGTCGCCGAATACTGTGAACATCCCGGCGGTGACATAGTAAAGGAACGGTCCGTGGTACATCGGGTCATAGGCATAGGACCCCTCCGTCATCAGTTTCCAGGAGAACCAGGCATGGACTGCTTCATCATGGTGGAACAGCTTGAGGTCCAGGACAAAGAGGCGGAGAAGCAGAGCCAGCAGGAAAATTGCTAAAAAGAGGTTTCTGAAGGAGAACCAGGCCCGGATCCGGGACTGAAATCCGGCGGTCAATCCGCTCCCTCAGCTCTCGAGGACGATCTCGATGCCGATATCTTTTGGGACCTGGGTGCGCATCAGCTGGCGGAGCGCCCGCTCATCTGCGTCGATATCAATCAGTCTCTTGTGCACCCGCATCTGCCAGCGGTCCCATGTCGCGGTACCTTCCCCGTCCGGACTCTTCCGGATGGGAACGACCAGACGTTTCGTAGGGAGTGGGATGGGACCTGCGAGGTTCACTCCGGTCCTCTCCGCAATTTCCCTGATCCGGTCGCAGACCATCTCAACCTTCTTGAAATCGGTCCCTGTCAGGCGTATCCTGGCCTTCTGCATGATATTCACCAGAAAAATATATGGATCGGAGTTATCTCATCTGCTTGGGCTGGATGGCGATGCACATCCCGGCGGCAATGGTGCTTCCCATATCACGGATGGCGAACCTGCCGAGCTGGGGGAGTTCCTTCACGTTCTCGATGACCATCGGCTTGGTTGGTTTGACCTGCACAATAGCTGCATCACCGGTCTTGATGAAGGTCGGATTCTCTTCCTTCGTCTGGCCGGTCCTCGGGTCGAGCTTCTTCTTCAGCTCGATAAACGTGCATGCCGTCTGGGTGGTGTGGCAGTGGAACACCGGGGTGTAACCGACAGTGATGGCACTCGGGTGCTGGAGCACAACGATCTGTGCCGTGAACTCATCGGCAACGGTCGGCGGCGCCTCGGCTGGTCCGCAGACGTCCCCGCGGCGGATGTCGCCCTTGCCAAGGCCACGGACGTTGAACCCCACGTTGTCACCCGGTAATGCCTGGGGGATCTCTTCGTGGTGCATCTCAATGGACTTGACCTCGCCTTCCTTGTTGGCCGGCATGAACGAGATCTTCATGCCTTTCTTCATGATGCCGGTCTCAACCCTGCCGACCGGGACGGTCCCGATACCGCTGATGGAATACACGTCCTGGATGGGCAGACGGAGTGGCTTGTCCACCGGTTTCTCGGGCTCCTTGAGCGTATCGAGGGATTCGAGGAGTGTGGGGCCGGTATACCAGGGAGTCTCAGGGCTCTTCTTGGCTATATTCGTACCCTGCAGTGCACTGGTGGGGATAAAGAGGGTCTCGGCCGGTTTGTACCCGACCATCTGCAGGAGAGCCGAAAGGTCCTTCTTGACTTCCTCGAAGCGCTTCTGGTCGTACTTGGCCGCGTCCATCTTGTTGACGGCGATGATCAGCTGGGTGATTCCGAGCGTCCGCGCCAGGAACACGTGCTCCTTGGTCTGCTCCATCACACCATCCGGTGCTGCAACCACCAGGACTGCAGCATCAGCCTGGGAAGCACCGGTGATCATGTTCTTGACAAAGTCCCGGTGTCCCGGGCAGTCCACGACAGTAAAGTAGAACTTGGGCGTGTCGAACCTCTTGTGAGCGATATCGATGGTGATACCTCGCTCACGCTCTTCCTTGAGGTTATCCATGACCCAGGCGAACTCAAAGGTCGCCTTGCCCTTGCTCTCTGCCTCTTTACGGTAACCCTCAATGATATGAGGAGGTACGGCTCCGGTCTCGAACATGAGTCGTCCTACCATAGTTGACTTCCCATGGTCGATGTGTCCGATAACCGCCAGATTAAGGTGGGGCTTCTCAGCTGCCATAACAATTCCTCCGATAAAGACAAACTGCAGAAGTACAGCCTGTTTACGCGAGTATTATGTATTGGAAACGGATCCTTATTAATCATTTCGATGAGCGATATTTGGGTATTTTTCCCGAAATAACGGGAAAAACCGGTATTATCATATCGTATGACACGATAACACCTCCCCACTCATGAAGACGCTTGCCATCACCCGGGATGAAAAGAA
>JAAEES010000027.1 GCA_013415575.1 Methanomicrobiales archaeon
CCTCCTGGTCCTGGCAGCAGCACTTGCCGCTTGCTCTGCATATCTCATCACCGTCCTGCTGGCCGGCTCCGCCTGGCGGCTCGGCGGAATCAGCAAACAGCGACTGAGCCGGGGGGTAATCGCATTCGTTGCGCTGCTCACGTTCCTCCTCTCCGGATTATTCGGCCTGTTTGTCCTCGTTCTGGCGACCCTGACCGGTCTTGCGCCAAGATTGCTGAACGTGCCGCAGCTCTATTGCATGGGGGCGGTCATGGTTCCGGTCATCCTTTTCTCGTTCGGGATACCTGCGTTGTGAATGAAAGGATCTTCCGGAAGCATCGTCAGAAGGCACACTAATGAGCGGGGAGCCCTCATACTGTACCATGGAATCCTACTGGTTTGGAGATGTGGGGTGCCAGGCCTGCGAGCCGGCACCCGGGGATCCCGGTCTTCTTGCCGAGCGTATAGAGCTGCTGGCAGGGAGGGGGGATGCCCGCATCCCTGACTGGAGGATTGCGGTCCGGTGTGGGGCGGTCAGGAGCAGGACTGAGTACCTGGAACGGCTGCGTGATGCTGCCCTCATTCTTGCTGAAAGGAATCTGGAACAGATCCTGCAGACCGAACACTCAGGCCTTGTCCAGATGGTCCGGATGCTCGACCAGCTCGATGAGGCCATCAACCTCCTGACCGAACGGGCGGTGGAATGGCACCGTGCCACCCGTCCGGGATTCAGCCGCAAACGAACACTTCCGGCCGGCCGGAGCCTGATCGCACTGATGCGGCAGGATGCCGACGAAGATCTTGCCGGCCTGCTCGAAGAGATTGAACGGATGAGAGATCAGCGATCCCTGCTCATGAAGCAGGTCTCCCGGCGGGCGGAAGAGGTGCTCCCGAACTGCAGTGCCCTTGCCGGCGGCCTCGTAGCAGCCCGTCTCGCCGCCGAAGCCGGAGGGATCCGGGAGCTGGCGGTCATGCCGGCGGCCTCTCTCCAGGTGCTCGGGGCAAAGACCGCACTCTTCTCCCACCTCTCCACGGGCACACCGCCTCCGAAACACGGGATCGTCTACCAGCACGGCAGGGTCCATGGCGCCCGCCGGGAGAACCGGGGGCGGGTTGCCCGCACCCTCTCGGCCAAACTGGCCATCGCGGTTCGGATCGATTACTACCGGAAATGCGCCGACAGGGAGTTTCTCCAGAATGCCACCGAAGCCGTCCGGCGGGCGGGGAGAAGGGAATGATCTGGATCGATGGACACCTGGTATCAGAGGGGCCGGGAGGGGTGTACGGAGAACGGATGCTCCATGGCTGCCGGGTCTGGGATCCGAAACGGAGCAAACTTGCCGCGCTGTACCACCTGGGGACGGAACTGGATCTCGGGCCTGACCATCGGGTTCTCTACCTTGGTGCGGCAAACGGGACGACGGTGTCCCATGTTGCCGATTACGTGGAGGTTGTATATGCCGTCGAGGTCGCGCCACGTCCCATGCAGGATCTGCTCGTTGTTGCCGGTTCGCGGAAGAACATCATCCCCATCCTTGCTGATGCCGGGAGACCCGGGATCTACCGGCCACTGGTTGAAGAGGTTGACTTCATCTACCAGGATGTGGCCTCTCCCCGCCAGGTGGCCATCCTGATCGGGAACAGCTGCTTCCTGAAGGAGGGTGGCACCGCAGTCCTCATGCTGAAATCAAGGAGCATCGACGTGACCCGGCCTCCGGAGGATATATTCAGTGAAGCGCAGACGGAGATCTTGGACGGCGGCCTCCGCATCCTTGACCGCGTCCGGCTGTCCCCGTACTACCCTGATCACCTTGCTTTCCTCTGCCGGAGAGATTAGGCGGACCGCCCTGCCCGCACTCCGTGCCGGGACGGGTATGCAGAATCCTCTGAAGGTAAGAGTGCACGAGGTTCGGAAAAAAGAAAAACGGATAGCCCGGAGCAGATTCGAACTGCTGTCGCGGGATCCAGAGTCCCGCATGATTGACCGCTACACTACCGGGCTGAACACCGTATTTTATTGCCGCTTTTTCGTAATTAACCTGACTGATTGAAGCCGGCAAACCGGCATTTCCCACAGGCCCGGCAGACTTCCCCGACGGGCCTGATCCGGTCCCCCCTCCCGCAGAACGGCTCAATGTCGTTGACATCGCGGGTATAGTAGATGTGCGGCACCAGCGATATGTGGGTATAGGGGCCCGGGAGAATCCCCAGCCGGTCGGAAATTGCTCTCTGCAGGTGTACCAGGGCGAACATGTTTGCACCCGCAGCAGTGAGCATGTCATTGCTCCTGAACACGACCTTCATGGAGAGCCGGCCGTCCCTGATCAGGCACTGTACCAGCTGGAGACAGGGGCAGTCATCGAGGCGTTCATCAACGAGCGGGTTCCAGGTGATGGCAAGTGCCCTCCTGCTGACCGGGGACAATGCCAGTTTCCGGACAATATAGTCGATCTGGTCGATGCGCAGCGGGCCACCTTCTGCCGAACAGAGCCGGTCACCCCAGTTAAAGAGCCGGTCATGATAGTCATATTCAAAGACGGCCGAAGTGCCGTTCAGGAGATCTTCGGCATACTTTTGCATGAATTTCCGCGAAAACCGCGAATGGGGGCTCACCATGGGTTCAGTCAAGGGGTTTTCCACCCTGACGGCAATCTCATCGTACTCGACCGTTGCCTCGCCATCCTCGGTATCAAGAACCCGGCCCTTCTCAAGCACCATTTTTACCACCAGCTCGTGGGCTGTTCCGATGGAAGGCGCTCTGATGATCCGCATACAGATATGTATGTCGAACCGGGCAAAGTAAAGGTAGTGGAAATGGTCGTGAGCCGGACCGGAAAAGGATTAACCAGGGATGATCCACTCTGTTTTCAGGATATTAGAGGCTATGCGCGAAAGAGGATGCAGTACGGGAGGATTTATACTCCCCTGGTGTCCGTGATCAGGCTGGGTCGGAAAAATGAAAATAGGCCCGGAATCATACTATTCCCCGGTTTTATCCCCTTTTTACCCGTGTCTTCTCCCGTAATCGACCAAAAAGGATATATTAAGTGTTCCACAAATATTGAATCATATTCCGTTATTCGGAGTATGGAGCACAATGAACCGTTATTCGGCATCTGTCGATTACGAGTCACTTCATGTGCATTGGATTGAACGTTCAAAATTGGACATGAGTAAGGAGGACAAATGATGACTAAGCGCTTTAGCCTTATGCTGATCTCGTTGATAGCACTGGCAATGCTGATTCTTCCGGCATCTGCCGCAAATCAAGTGATTGCAGCGGGCGGAGATGTGTTCATCGGAGAACAGGGACTTGATGTATCAGCGGCAGTTGCGTCCGGCACCACGATTGCGTGGTTTGCATCTGGTACTAATCCTGCCACCGATGCCCCGAACTACCAGCTCAACGTAGGAGATGCCACCAACTTCTATGTAGCCCCGGCAGATTTCGTCGGAAGGACTGGTAACTGGTATATTAGCGGCACTACGACCGTCGCCTTCAGCGCTGTTGATCCGAGTCTGGATATCAAAGTCTGGGACAACAACGCAAACAAGGATGTTACCGGCAAGTCGGTCGTTTCAGGCTCTTTCCTGAACTTCAGGGTAGAGACCAACACCTATTCCGTAGCTGACCGTGCCGACGCGGCGGGTTTTGTTAACATCAAGGTCAAGACCGCCGATGGCGCCACCTATACGGCTCTCTATCAGGACGCTACAACACCTCTTGCCCTGACCGGTCGGAGTGTTGACTCGTCTCTCTGGTACTGGGTTACCCCCGTAACAGCCACCACGGGATGGAACACTGCTGTTGTTGACAGTGCAGGCTCCAAGCTCTACAAGGCCGGAACCTACACGGTGAGCGCCGAGCTGTCCCTCAACAGCATCAAGGACAACTACAAGGCTCCTGACGGCTCCGACTACACTGGCAAGACCGTGACCGCCCTCAAGACGGTTACCATCTCCGGTGACACGGTCAAGATCGAGGCAAGCAAGGACACGGTCGTCCGCGGCAACCAGTTCTCGGTGACCGTTACCGGCCGCCCGAACGATTACTACTATGTCTGGGTCAAGGGAACCAGCTCGATGACCGATCCCACCAAGACGCCCCCGCAGATCGCTCTGTCCCAGGACAGCGTCTACATGGACCCGCCCTGCGGTTCCGGATGGCCGGCATCTACAGGAATGCCGAACCCCATCGGTAGCTATCAGTATGAGGGTGGAGCAGGCAAGACCATCGCCATGGATGTGCCCGCGACAGACAGCTGCCTCTACTACGCTGGAATTAAGACGTCCAGCAGCGGCACCCGTACCGTCGGATTCATCAGTGGTGCGAACACTGACGACAAGAAGTACACTATCCGTGTTGAGCGCAACTTTGCCGGGCAGTACAAGTCCGACGAAGTCGATGTGAAGATCGAGAAGGGAACCGTGACCGTTGTTGCGGCCGGCGACCAGAGCTACTTCCTCGGACAGGAGATCCGGCTCTCCGGTACCAACTCGGAGACTGATGTCGTGTACATGTTCATCACCGGGCCGAACCTCGCAGCTGAGGGTGCTCCTCTGACCAACCCGCGGGGATCGGTGTTCGTTGACGGATGGACCCAGACTGATGTTCTGGACGACAACACTTGGGAATACAAGTGGCAGACCGCCAACCTCAACATCGATGCTGGTACATACACCGTCTATGCCGTTTCAGAGCCGCGGCCCAAATCAGACCTTGCCGGGGCCCAGTATGCAACCGTCTCGGTCATTATCCGCAAGCCCTTTGTGACCGCTCAGGCTTCCCAGTCCACGGTCGCCCAGGGTGACAAGCTCTATGTCCGCGGTGTTGCAGAGGGCAAGCCTTCAGACGGCGTTGCCATCTGGATCATGGGCAAGAACTATGCAAGCCGCGCCACCGAGAGCGTCAATGACGATGGAACCTTCGAGTATGAGATCGATGGTGCAATTACGTCGCAGCTGACCAGCGGACAGTACTTCGTTGTTGTCCAGCACCCGATGTACAATGACATCTTCGATGTGCAGCTCATGGGAGACTACGTCGTTGGAAGCTACCCGGTACAGTGGTCCAACCTCTTCAAGCTCTACGGAGCGGGAAGCCTGCAGGGATCTGACGCAGCCAATGCACTGACTATTGCAATTGATAACGCTGCCATCGATGATACCTACACCAAGCTCCAGTTCCTGATTGAAGTGCCTGAGATTAAGATCCTCCCGATCACCGAGAAGATGATCGGCGACAAGTTCGAGATCAAGGGAACCACCAACCTGGCAGTCGACGATGAGATCCTCGTCGAGGTATACTCTTCGTCCTTCGGACCGACTCCGAAAGAGACCAGCGGTGAGTTCAGCGGTGCTTCCGGAACCGTGAAGGTTGTCAAGGGAACCGAAGGCTTCAACACCTGGTCCTTCCCCATTGACACTACCACCTTCAAGCCCGATGAGTACATCGTGCAGGCCACGGCCATTGGTCTGGAGACCACGAATGACGTGACGGCAACCACGCTCTTCAATGTTATTGAGTTCGTGCCGACTGCCGTGCCGACCACCGTGCCGCCGACCACCGCACCAGAGACCACCGTGCCGACTACCGTGCCAACCCCCGTACCGACCACCACGCCTGGATTCGGTGCACTGGTTGCCCTGATCGGCCTCGGTGCTGTTGCGTTCCTCATCGTGCGCAAGCACTAAACAAAAAAAACCACTTTTTTTTCAGCCTGCCACCATTGACCGGCAGGGCTGTACGGATTTCCGTCACGGTGCATAAGGTGCCGTTTTTTTATCTCGGTCATCTGCTACCGAAACAACCGGATCGGCCAGAAAAGAGCATATAGGGGGATATCCCAGTTGTAAATGAACCGGGAGAAGCCTCCTGATACCGGCAGGAAATCGAACCATACCGGAGCTGCAGAGCCATGAAACTCACCACAAAGCTGATCGATATCGGAACCCGCGAAGTATTGCTCAATATCGAGGATGCCCGGAGCATCGGTGTACTTGCCGGGGACCGCGTCCAAATCCTCAACGAGAAAACCGGCGTCTCGGTGGCAGCATTCGTTGATACCACCACCTCGCTCATCTCCCGGGGTGTGGTTGGTATCTACCGGATTACCGATGAGAAGCTCGGTGTCGTTGAAGGAGATCCGGTCGAAGTCAGGCTTGCCGAGAGACCGACTTCACTCCAGTTCATCAAGAAGAAGATGGATGGAGAACGCCTGACCAAGGACGAGACCTTTGCCATCATCCGGGATGTGGTGAATGAGGATCTCACGCCAGCAGAGCTGACCGCGTACATCACGGCCTCCTACATCAACGCCATGGACATGGATGAGGTGGAGCACCTCACCAGGGCCATGGTCGAAACCGGGGAACAGCTCACTTTCCACACTCATCCAATCGTCGACAAACACTCGATAGGGGGGGTTCCGGGAAATAAAATATCACTCCTCGTGGTACCGATCATTGCGGCAAGCGGCCTGAAGATTCCAAAGACAAGCTCCCGGGCGATCACCGGTGCCGGCGGGACGGCAGACCTGATGGAGGTCCTGGCCCCGGTTGAATTCTCCGCAACAGAGGTCCAGAAGATGACGCTAAAGGTCGGTGGCGCGATCGTATGGGGAGGTGCAACCAACATCGCACCAGCTGATGATCGCATTATCATCCAGGAGTATCCCTTCCGGATCGACGCCCGCGGCCAGATGCTGGCCAGCGTGATGGCCAAAAAATTTGCTGTCGGTGCCGACCTCGTGGTCATCGATATTCCTATCGGAGAGCATGCTAAAGTCCCGAATGTCCAGGAAGGCAGGAAACTGGCACGTGAATTCATCGAGATCGGGGAGCGGCTGAATATGCGGGTGGAATGTGCCCTGACGTATGGGGATTCTCCGGTCGGGAGGAGTATCGGCCCGAACCTTGAGGTACAGGAAGCACTCCGCAGCCTCGAAGGAGCTGAGACTCCGGGATCGCTCCTCCAGAAAAGTGCGGCCATCGCCGGTATCGCTCTGGAGATGTCCGGCAAGGCACCTCACGGAACAGGAAGCCAGATGGCGATGGAGATCCTGAAGAGCGGGAAAGCTCTCGCCAAATTCCGTGAGATCATTGAGATCCAGGGAGGAGATCCCGCCGTGAAGTCCGAGGATATCCTCCCCGGGAAGTACGAATTCGTGGTCAACGCCCCTGCCAGTGGGTATGTCGTAGAGATGAACAACCAGGCCCTCATCAGCCTGGCACGCAATGCCGGAGCCCCCCACGACCGCGGTGCAGGCGTCCTCCTGCATGCCAAGAAGGGGAACCGGGTGGAGAAGGGTGAGCCGATCTTCACCATCTATGCCGAACGGAACTGGCGGCTCCAGAAGGCGATTGAGGAGGGAAGACGCCTGATGCCGGTGCTGGTGGAAGGCATGCTGCTCGACCGCGTGCCCCACGAGATGAAGTGGGAATAATCTCCCCATATTTTCCGGCGTCTTTTTTCGATCACATTCGGGTTACTGGAACTTCAAGAGAACATAACGGATGAAAATGAAGGTTTCTGCCGACATCAAGCGGACCCAGCGGGAATCGAACCCGCGTCCTTGGGTCCGAAGCCCAAGAGGATATCCTCTACCCTATGGATCCGTCCCTTTCATTGGCATCATAAGATATTAAGCATTTTCCGGGATACTACTCTATGGGATGATCCTCTCCTCACAGGAAATTAAGAGAAGGCTTGGAGAGCGTAGCCAGGACGGCGCACTGGTCATCAGGCCGTACGCGCCTGAGTGTCTGCAGCCGGCATCATACGACCTCCGCATCGCAGAAGACCTGGAGCTGCTTCAGGGAATCTGCACACTCGCCCATTCCCTTGAACAGGTTGAACTCCCTGCTGACCTTGCCGCCACCCTCCGAACCCGATCCTCGTTCGGGAGGCGAGGTGTCCTGGTAACCGCAGGGTTCGTTGATCCCGGGTTTCGCGGACAGCTGACGCTGGGACTAATAAATATGGGCCCGACACCGCTTACCGTCCGGAAGTATGACCGGGTGGTCCAGATGATCATCCACGAGGTTGCTGGAGCAGGGCATGCCTACGAGGGGAGATACCAGGACAGCACCGGGGCTGTCGGGGCCAGGTGACCCATGATACGAACCGAGAGAAAATACATCGAGATCCTCAGGATACTGAAGGAACACAGGGAGCCGATGGGAGCAAAGCGGCTGTCAGAACTGATGGCTGAACGCGGGTTTGTCCTGAGCGACCGGGCAGTGCAGTACTACCTCCGGTACCTGGATGAGATGGGATTCACCGAGAAAGTCGGAAATCTTGGGAGGATACTCACCCCTTACGGCATGACCGAGACCGAGAGTGCACTCGTTGGAGAACGTATCGGATTCATCATCTCAAAACTCGAGCGCCTGGCCTTCAGAAGCACGTTTGACCCGGTAACCCAGACCGGCGATGTCGCCTACAATCTCTCCCTGGTACCCGAAGAACGGCTTGATACTGCCCTCGCAGCATTCGACGAGGTTGTCCGGGCCGGATGCGGTTTTTTCTCATCATACCGGGTCATTGATGATGATCCGCGTATTCCTGAGGGAAGCGCAGGCATCATGACCGTATGCAGTATCACCATGGATGGCGTTTTCCAGGGCCGGGGAATCCCGGTGAAGATGGCATTCGGAGGGAGACTTGCTATCGAGCACGGAGAGCCGATACAATTTGTCGACCTCATCGGGTATCGGGGGACAACGATCGATCCCCTGCAACTCTTCATATCAGCCGGCCTCACTTCGGTCGGTGAGATGGTTTCAACCGGAACGGGAATAGCGCTGGCAAATGTGCGCGAGGTTCCTGCGGCTGCGGAAAAGAAAGTAAGGGAGACCATCGCGCAGATGCGGAAGAGCGGTTTTATTTTTCCGGTGACCATGGGAATATCGCCCTTCAATCTTCCTTCAGATCCCTACCGCCTTTCCATCGTGTCGTATTCCGGCATGAATTTCGTTGCTGCGGTTGTGGAGAAGGGAATTCCAATCAGGACAGAGATCGGTGCAGGTAATATAGCGTTCTCAAAAATTGTCCAATCCGGCTGAAATGGATGGGCGGAGTCGCGCCTGTTCAGCCGGTTGTCTTTGTTTTCGCTACCTGGTCACGGATCTTCCGAAGGGATTCAATCCTGGGGAACCGGTCGAGGCCTGAAAGGACGATAAGAATGGCGATGAACCGGGTACCGCTGAGGGGATAATCTCCCGATCGCACTTCCTGCCCGCTGATGCTCCTGTCGATCCAGTGGCGGACGGTCATATATCCCCGCATGCTCAGTTCGTGGGGTGGGCCGGCTACCAGGACCAGGGCTTTTTTTGCGCCTTTAAGTTCACAGGATATGGATATTCCTTCATCGACTGCTTTCCTGGCCATGGTGACCATCCGTGATGCTCTCTGGTGACTCTCCTGGATGGTGTGGCCCACCGGGCGGAGCCGGGTGATGAGATCGGGTTTGGCTGCCGGGATGTGTTCCCGGTCATAGCCGATGGCGATGCATCCCATTCCCCGGATGGTGTTCAGCACCTCGCCGGCATCGAGTGCCACCTCGGCAGCCTCGGTTCCGGGCCGGTCGCTCACTTCACCTGCCCGCAGCAGGAGGCTGATCTGCCGGGCTATCATAGTGTTGATACCCGCATACCCGGCCGGAATCTTTTCGATAGGTGGAGCCTGTTTCTGCCACGGGAGCCTGATTTCGCGATCTCCTCCTTTAACCTCCTCTTCTTCCTTATGAATCCTGGCCCGGTCGTACCAGAGCTCGTTGTCGTAGAGAAAGATGCCATCCAGCATCGGAATAAGAGCATCGATCGAATTTGCAGCACGGGCCAGAACCGCTTCACCCTCCCTGGTGCAGGGCAGGGTGAGGAGCCCGAATACCGGTTCGGTCATCCGATCCCGGATGTGCTGAACGAGATCCGGGATGAGGGAAGCCATGCCCCCGCCCATACCGCTGACGATTACCAGGGCATCGATGTCCCCGGGGTCGAGTGAAAAAGGGATCGAGAGACTGATAGAAGATACGGTTCTCGGGAGGTATGGTCTGCAGGGCATTCAGATCATCCGCGGTGCTGTCCACCGCAACGGCATCTGTGCACCGCAGGGAACGGGACCTGATATCCTGGATGGTGAGGGCATCCGCTATCCGGCACCCGGCTCCACCGATTCCAACCAGTAAAATTCTCATATACGCTCCCATCTCCCCTGAAATACCGGATGGCCGGACGGTTCGTTAAATTACCATAGCACGGGGGAAAGAAAAAGACTATCGCCAGATGGTCCCGATTTCCAGCAATGAAACCGGATACGTGTGGTTCTGATACCCGTTGACCCTGCCGAGACCGGAGAGAGGAGTCCGGGAGGGGGAAGATAATTTCCGTCGTAGCTGGTATCAGCCGGGAAAATTCTGAAACTAAAAATCATAAGCTATTTAATTTTGCGCTCGATATGTAACAGTGAGGTGACAAACCTTGTCTTATGGAATAGAATTTGTGCCTGGAAACATTAATGTCAAACAGGTCGTGAAATTCTGCAAACTTGCCGAGTCCAAGGACATCGACTTTGCGTGGATCACGAACCACTACAACAACCGCCACTGCTACCCAACCCTCGCCATGATTGCCGCTAACACCGACAGCCTCAAGATGGGTCCGGGAATCATGAACACCTTCACCGACACCCCTGCTGCCATCGCATCCTTCATGGCAACCCTCAATGAAATCTCCGACGGACGTGCCGTGCTGGGTATCGGTCCGGGAGACCTCTCGACCCTGCCGAAGCTCGCCATCCAGGGCGAGAAGCCGGTCGCCCGCCTCGAGGAGGGAATCGTCCAGATCAGGAGGCTCCTCGCAGGTGAAGAGATCAAGAAGACCGGGCAGATGCAGTTCTTCGACTATGACGGCGCCAAGCTGACCGGTGTCACGCTGCCCGGCAAGAAGGGCATCCCGGTGTACGTCGGTGCCCAGGGCCCCAAGATGCTCGAGCTGGCCGGAAAGATCGGTGACGGATCGCTCATCAATGCATCCAACCCGAAGGACTTCGAGATCGCCATCCCCATCATCAAGCAGGCTGAGGCAGCTGCCGGAAAGAAGGGTCACGATGTCGGTGCCTACACCGCAATCTCGGTCGACAAGGACAAGAAGAAGGCAATGAATGCCGCAAAGATCGTTGCCGCCTTCATCGCCGCCGGCTCCCCGCCGCCGCTCCTTCAGCGCCACGGACTCGACATGGGCAATGTGGCAAAGATCAAGGACGCGCTTGCCCGCTTCGACTTCAAGGCTGTTGGAGGTCTCGTTGGTGACAAGGAGATCGAAGCCTTCACCATTGCCGGCACTCCCGAGGAATGTGGCCAGAAGTGCCAGGACCTGATGAAGGCCGGTGTGACACAGGTCATCTTCGGTTCTCCGCTCGGTCCCGACATGACCAACTCCATCCGCCTCATCGGCAAGTACATCGTCTGAGATTCCTATCAGAACAAAACTCACCTTTTTTTCAGAGAATTTTAATAGATTGCCTTCGAATGGGAACCTGAAGGACCATGTTTTCGGTGAGCGAGGTGACCGTAGGGACCAGCCGGCTCCAGCTCCGGGAAGAACTGCTGACCGGTCACCGGTGCAAGATATCCCCCTCACGCCTGAACAGAAGGCTGGACTCCGTATACCGGCCACCTCCCCCCGCACCGGACTGCCCGTTCTGCAGGGAAAAGGTCTTCTCGGCCACACCCACGTTTTCCAACGGAGATCGGATCTGCATCGGGGAAAGCGTGACCTTCCCGAACCTGTTCCCATTCGCAGAATGGCATACCGTGACAGTTATTACCGCCCGGCACGATGCAGGGGTGTTTTCACGGTCCGAGAT
>JAAEES010000183.1 GCA_013415575.1 Methanomicrobiales archaeon
GTACACCATTCAGTAGTAGTAATCTATGATGTTCTGTTTTGCCTCGCGGCGCTTCCGCTCAAGGAACCCGTAGACCACTTCATGAGGGAGCCCCTGGAGCAGCATCTCGATAGCACTGTGGGCGACTTTGATCTGTTCAGGAAGACCGATGAGGGCAACGGTTTTGCCGAATACGGAGATTTCACAATCGGTCATATGTTCGATCTGTTCCCGGGAGCGGCCGTCTTTCCCGATGATCCGGCCCCTGAGGCGTTCGAGCTGGCGCGGGCTGTCGGTCAGACCGGAGAGGTCGATTATATCGATGAGGAGGTCCTCGTCATCAAGCAGCACGAACGCCCGCTCAGGAGAAAACCCGCGGTTGATGGCTTGCACCACCTCAACTGCCCGGAGGACGAGGGGGGCATCATCTCCCTCAACCCGGACAACTCCTTCCTTGCTGTCCACCGAGACGATGGTTTTCGTGCGATCCTCAAGATCTTTCTTGGTTGCTCCTCCCTTGCCGATAAGGACACCGATCCTGTTCCCGGTTACCTTCACTTCCTGTATCATGTTTCTCAACCCGGGCTCCCTATACTGTAACTCCTCCACCCGGCAACGGAGTTCCTGTGATCTCTGCAAAGACTTCGCCGGTATCCCGGACGCTGCAGAGCCTGCCAAAGTATCTGTTCACATTTGCAATATCCCTTGCGAGGAATGACCGGGCCCGGGGATGATCGAGGGTTACCGCCTGACCCATGTCGATAATATAAGGCCGATCTGCAAAGAGGATGTTGAACTCCGAGAGATCGGCATGAACGAGCCCTGCGTCCTGGAACAGAGTTTTCATGAAAGAGACAATCTCCCGGTACACGGAATCGGGATCCTTGAGATCGACATTCCTGATCTGGGGAAAGGATACCTCGTCTTTACCGATGAATTCCATCACCAGGATATTGCGATCCCATCCGTATGGTTCGGGAACCGGAAGGCCGACTTCATGAGCCCTTTTGAGGTTTGCGAATTCTTTCCGTGTCCAGGTGAACACGATGTCCTTCCGGGTTTTCCGGATGCCGGAAAACCTGCGGTCCCCGATCAGGTATTCGGTCATGGCATTGAAATTCGCCGTACGGATACGGTAGATCTTGATGGCCAGATCCAGATCTCCCCGTTCCCCGAAGAAGACGTTTGCTTCCTTGCCCGTGCTGATAGAGCCGCCGATCGCGGTGATCCAGCCCTTGTGCACCAGCTTATAGAGGGCAAGGAGAGTCACTTCATCAAATACGTCCTGCCTGACCTTGAGCTGATTCACGTCCTTGATCCGGATGCCCATGCGTTCGATCTCCCGGTCGAACCCTGACTCAATCCGGTCAAAGCTCATGTTATACGCTCCATCAGGCAATATAATCGCGGACACAGGAGAGAATTCCTGTCATGTAGGTGCCGACGGTCTTCTTCAGGTCAAGAGGATGAATCTCCCCCTTCCGGTATGCCTCTTCGATCTCCGGGTAACTGGTGAACTCGCGGTCACCGCCAAACTTTGCCGGACGCTTCACAACAACGGTGCCTGAACGGGGGAAGATGTGGTACTGGAGAATCTGGAGTACCGGGTTCTCCTCGCACTCGGGCGGGCAGAATGCTTTCTGGCACTTCTTCTCGATCTCCTCGACCGAGTCGGCGACCGAAATATAATTTCCACTGGAAGAAGACATCTTCTTTCCATCGAGTCCGTTCAGGATGGGAGTGTGGATGCAGACCGGTGACGGATAGCCCACTCCCGCCAGGTGCTCACGGGCGAGCATGTGGATCTTCCGCTGGTCGATACCTCCGACAGCGGCATCCACCCCGAGCAGGGCTATATCCACCATCTGCATGATGGGGTAGATCATCTGGGAGACGGTAGGGGCCTCCATGTTCCGCCCCACCTCATCCATGCTCCGCCTGGCCCGGTTTAAGGTGATCTGCTGGGAGAGCTGCAGGACTTTGAGCTGGTAGTCGGGAGAGAGCTGGAGATCGGAGCCGAGCACATACTCGACATCGCGGAGTCCGAGCCCCTCAAAGCAGCGTTTATTATATTCGGCAAGCTCCCTGACCTGCTCCATGGTCCCTTTCCGGTTGAGAAAGGCGTGGAGGTCGGCGAGGAGGACCACGACCTCGAACCCGGCCTCTTTCATATCGATCAGCTTATTGACGGTGACCAGGTGTCCGAGGTGGATCTCACCACTCGGTTCGTACCCGGCATACACCCGTTTTTTGTCCCTGGCGAGGAGAGCTCGCAGCTCTTCATCAGTAATAACCTCTACCGCGTTCCGCATCACCAGTTCGTAGGGATCCATTTTCTATACATGGGATCTGGAGGGTGTTAATAATTATGAGGATACCGGAGATGGACCGGAGGGCTGGCAGGATAGATGACTCTGCCGGACTTCGGGGGCCCTCAAGTATAGGGGATTATTACAGATTGGGTGAATAGATTCCAAAAAGGGCCTGAAAAAAGGAATATCTGAAATATAGATAGGGGGGTTGTATTACTGGAGTGCCACAAAGTCCATGGCCTTGTTGGTCATGGCGACGGACTTTGCCGGGTCCTTCTCGATCCCGGTCATGGCCCGGATGCAGTCGATATTCTCCACCACCACATCGGCCTCCTGGTGGATAGCCTGGAACAGGTAGAGTTCCTTCCCGAGACAGGAGACCGACTCCTCAAAGATCCCGTTCTCC
>JAAEES010000028.1 GCA_013415575.1 Methanomicrobiales archaeon
ACCGGCTGGTTCGCGCCGGAAGGGGAGATCTCGTAGGCGATCCTGCCGTCAAGCCAGGTGATGGCCCCGCAGAGCGCCGGACGTTCAGGGGTGATGATGCAGACATGGTTCGGTGCGAAGGTCTGGCAGAGGGTGCAGGAATAGAACGTATCGACATCGGTGTCCTTCATGCCCCGGATCCGTTCGTCCCGCTCCTCGTAGACTTTTTCTGCCTCTTTCTTTGCTGCAAGAACCTCGCTCTCATTGGTGATCAGGGTCACCTGGACAGCGTCGAGCAGATCGGGGAAGTCCATCCGGAATTTTGCCGCGATCAGCTTGCCGAGGTGCTCGATCCGCACCCCATGGGAGACTGCTTCCTTCGAGATCCTCACCCAGATGATGTCCCGCTGGGCAACGTGCCAGGTCCCCTCGCCATAGTTCACGAAGTTGTGGATCCGCCGTTCCAGTACCGGTTCGTACTCCTTCTTCATGGTCTTTCCCGCAACTTCGACGATGAGGCCGAGCGGAACCGCGGATCCTTCTTTCAGCTCTTCGATCTCGGGACCAATGACCCTGACCTTCCCGTCTTCCACCTCTGCTCCAGGGCGGAAGCGGAGGAGCTCGAACGCCGGAGAGCGTCCACCACCGAATTCGACGAACATCTCCTCCTTCCTGATGCTCTTGCCTTCGAAGGCCGGGGAACAGGCCATGGGGATGGGAATTGCGGTGACGCTCACCTTGATCCCCTTGAGATCCATCCCGGTTCTTACCGCTTCAGACGCGCTCACCCGGATCCACTCACTACCCTCGTATTCTCCTGCGGAGAGGATCGGGATGCCGAGGAGACGAAAGGCATCAAAAACCGCGGTCTCCTCGTCATCGAGTCCCGGGAACACGATGGCGATCGCCTTTGCCCGCTCCTGTGCATAGGCCAGCAGCCGGTCTGCGTCACCGGGTGTCACCCCCCCGAACATCATCGCCACGCGGGCGATGATGTCGATGAAATGGATTGCAGAGAACGGTCGGCTGCCGAGCGGGACCAGCCGCAGCTCCGCCCCGACCTTAACCCCGGCACCGGTGAGGCTTTCCACGATCCCTCCTGAAAGGAAAGTGAGCATGTACTTCTCCTGCAGTTCCCTGCAGAGAGAGGCTGCAGCATCGGGAGACTGCGGGGTGCCTGCGACAATGACCAGGCCGAGGATGCTCCCGTCCACCAGAGAGTAACCCAGCGTCCGGAGCACGGCATCCGGGAGAAACCCGGTATAGGGGGGCTGGACGTCCTCTCCGGTGGCTTCTGCAGCGGCCGTCAGGCATTCACAGGCCACCAGCGGATTCTCACCGGTGGCCTGGTAGGCTGCCCGTGCCTCGTCTGCCGTGTGGACCGCGGTGCCGGTGAGCGCAAAGGTGACCGGTAGATGGTATGCGGTCTCATCATAGGAAAACGTTCCCGAGAGACGTTCCATTCTCTCTTTTAATGACTTCTTTCCCGAAATTATGGCATTTTCTACGTGAATCATCAGAAGGACACCCTGTCATTCATTGTATCTGCGCCTGCCGGTATATGAGTTTGGATCATCCGGATTCCCCCATTAGAATGTCATGTTCCCTGCTCCATCCCCGCCGATCCCGGTATTTGATACCCTTAAATAGGTCTTCCGGCTATTCTCATACAGGGAGAGACCCCGTATGAAGATGGAGCATGTCCCGGGAACAAAGAAGGGAACCGTTGTCCTGTATGCGCTTTCCACCTGCGGATGGTGTGCGAAAACCAAGGCCCTCCTGAAGGAGATCGGGGTGGACCATTCGTACATCTATGTCGATCTTCTCCCGCAGGAGGAACTCGAGGAAACCCTGCAGGAGATCGAACGGTTCAACCCCCATGGCTCATTCCCGACCCTGGTCATCGATGGCAAAAAGGTCATCGTCGGCTTCCGGGAGCAGGAGATCAGGGAGGCACTGGGATGACCGTTCCCGAAATCACGGAGGCGGAGATCGATGCCCGGTACCGGATCCTGGACCGGGACGCAGAGGAGGGCGGATACCATCTCAATCCTGATGTGGCATTCACCCGGAACCTGGTCCGGGGACTCCTGGTCAATGAACGGCGGTACGGATACATGGCCTGCCCCTGCCGCATCGCGACAGGGAAGAGGGGGGATGATCTCGATATCATCTGTCCCTGTGATTACCGTGATCCCGACCTGAACGAGTACGGTGCGTGCTACTGCGCACTCTACGTCAGCGGCGACGTCCTCGTACAGAAAGCACCGGCCCGCTCCATCCCGGAACGACGGCCTTCAAGGGCCGAGAGGAAGAAAGCACGCGAGGAACAAGCCACGGGAGGGATGGTGCAGACCGCCTATCCGGTCTGGAGATGCCGGGTCTGCGGGTACCTGTGCGCCATGGACAATCCCCCGCTGGTCTGCCCGATCTGCAAGGCAAAACAGGACAGGTTCGAGCGGTTCCTCTGATTCAGGAATGGGGACAACCCGGCAGCCCCGGGTGCTTCCATCTGAATGATAAAATAGCCTCTTCTCCAAACTAGTACTATGGACTATCCGATACGGGTCGAGGTGGTCGGTCTGAAGGACATCTCATGCTCCCCGTTTCCGTGCGACAATACCCGGAGCTGTGGTCTGTACGACTGCTACCCCTCGGGAAAACTGGTGGTTGCCTTTGATGCCCTGGCACACGAGATCAGGAGTGAGTATGCAGAACGGGTGGAGATGAAGCTCACCCTGATCGATGATGGCGTACCCCCCCATATTGAGAAGATCATCGAGGAGCATTACCCCCCGCTCCCTATTATCCTGGTGAACGGGGAGTATGTCCCGATGGGGCGGATATCGCTCCCGCTGCTCCAGGCGGAGCTTGAGCGGGTTATTTCCCGGGGTTAATCCATTTTGGACAGAACCCCGGTTGCCAGATCATAGTAGAGCCCGTGGATCTGGATTTTCCCGGCTTCGAGCGCACTCTTCACGATCGGGTAGGTCTTCAGGTGTGCGATCTGGAGCCTGATATTTTCGGTCTCGATCTGGCGTGAACGCTCCCGCATCTCCTCGGGTGTCTGGGGTGGTTTTATCCGTGCGTCAACCTTGTCCTTTACCTCCCGGGCGTTGTTCAGCCAGAGGGGGATATACGCATCGGTGCTCTCTTTGTCGAGGGCCTTCATGGCACCGCATTCGGAATGACCGCAGATTACGATATCCGTGACTTTCAGGTGCGCTACCGCGTACTCGAGTACCGTAGCGAAGTTCCAGTCATGGATCGGGACGATATTGCCGATGTTGCGCTGGACAAAGATTTCCCCCGGCGGCTGGTGGGTGATCCGTTCCGGCACTACCCGGGAATCGGAACAACCGATCCAGAGCACTTTCGGTTTCTGGCCGAGCACCAGGTTCTTGTACAGCTCACTATTCTCATCGAAGTCGGTTTCCCGGAATTTCATATTTCCAAGGATCAGGTGTTCAATCATGGTGCACATTCCCGTCTTTTGTGTCCGGCACCGACCTGCAGCCGACTGCCGTACGAGTATGTGTCTCCCGGGATAAGTTAAAGATTGATATTTTCGTCTGCCTGGTGCACAGAACGATCATTCTTATCACGCCCTACGCCGACCTTCAGGCTGGCAGACTCGTTCTATGAAGATAACCCATGTGCCGGCCCGTTTTCCGGAAATAGACATTGCAAGAGGGGTTGCTGTGGTCATGATGGTGGTGTTCCATACCGCCTTTGACCTCCGGTTCCTGGATATTGCCCCCGTCAATGTATACACCGGGTTTTTCAGGCTTCTTGCCCTTTCGACGGCCGGCCTCTTTCTCTTCCTCGTCGGAATCTCCCTCTCCATCAGCTCGGCATATGCGGGGACCCGGCTGACCCGCCGCCAGTTCCTCATGAAGTACCTCATCAGAGGAGCATTCATATTCGCGCTCGGCCTCGGCATCACCGTGGTCACCTGGATTTTCATTCCCGGAATGTTCGTCAGGTTTGGCATCCTCCACCTCATCGGCCTGGCAGTGATGATAAGCCCGCTGTATTCCCGGTATTCCTGGCAGAACCTCCTCCTTGGCGCGATCTTCATCGCTCTCGGCCCGGTGGTCGCCGGGATCAGGGGAAGCTCATGGCTGCTCTGGTCCGGTATCCATCCCCCGGCATTCGCCAGTGTGGATTACACCCCGATCTTCCCCTGGATGGGAGTGGTGCTGATAGGGGTATTTATGGGCTCCGTACTCTACCCGCTCGGGAACAGAAGACCTGGTTTATCGACCCTCTCGTTTGCACCGCTCGAATTTCTCGGGAGGCATTCTCTCCTGATCTACCTGGTCCATCAGCCGGTCATCATCGCGGCACTCCTCCTTATCTTCTCCGGGAGCACCGGTGTGCCGTTCACCGTGCCATGGGCTTGAGTAGAGAGGAGGGTCGGGACATTCTGATGAGCGAACCGCTGTACCTGATGTTCCTGAATCTTCGCCTTCTTCTGGAATGGAGCAAGAAAATAGTTATTCCCCGGAGAACACGGGGATATCCCGGAATGCGTCGGCATCGAAGAGGCCCCGGTCGGTGATCCGCAGGTGCGGAATGACGGTCAGGGCCAGGAACGAGAGGTGCATGAATGCCTCCTCCATTCCCCCGATACGCTGAATTGAGCGGTTCAGCTCCCCGAGACCCGCATCCACCTCTTCCCAGGGCCGGACTGACATGAGCCCGGCACACTCCAGCGGCAGGAGGAATTCACGGCGACCGTCGACCACTGCAAGGCCTCCGCCGGCCGCGATGATTCGGGAGATTGCCCGGCAGATATCGTCGTCCCCGACCCCAACTGCCACGATATTGTGGGCGTCATGGGAGACGCTCCCTGCGATGGCCCCGGACCTGAACCCGAAGCCGTGCACGAGGCCGGTCCCGAACCGTCCGGCGGAATACCGGTTGCAGACCACGGCCTTGAGGATGTCCCGATCCGTGTCGGGAATATCACCCGCTTCGAGCGCAATGGTGAGATGGTCGGTCACGATCTGGTGAGGGATGAGACCGATCACGCTGGCACGGCCGGATCCGCCGATTGCAATATCAGCGGTTCCCGGCGCCGTGCACCCGAACCTCCCCGGAACCGGTGTACAGGGTTCACCCGGCTCCAGGCTGGCCGGCGTCCCCCTCCGGAAGGTTTTCTCAACCGAGAATGTGCTCCCTGGTGCGATGAGGCAGAAATCAGCAACTCTCCCCGGGACGAGTGCTCCACGGTCGTCCAGCCTGAACCGCTCGGCTGCAGAAAGGGTCGCCATCCGGAGGGCAGACTCCATCTCAACCCCGCAGGCAAGAGCTTTCCTGATGCAGTCATCGATGTGCCCCTCTCCTGCCAGCATGTCCACGTGCCGGTCGTCGGTGGCGAAGGAGAGGCGGGGACAGTTCCAGCGTGAAACCAGGGGGGCGATGGACCGGATATTCTTCTCGGTGGAACCTTCCCGGATAAAGAGGAACATCCCCTTCGAGAGCTTCTCTGCTGCTTCATCCTTCCCGGTGCTCTCGTGGTCGCTCTGGATGCCGGCGATGATGTAGGCCGAGAGATCGCTCCCAGAGAGGAGGGGGGCATGCCCATCGACGAGGGGGAAGAGATCCAGCTTCTCCATGACATCGGGATCAGCGGAGAGCACTCCGGGAACATTCATCACCTCCCCGAGGCCGAGCACTCCCTCACGGTCCCGGAACGGCACGAGATCACCGGCATACAGGGCCGCACCTCCGATATCAGGAGGTGTTGCCGGAACGCAGGACGGCAGCATGATGAAGAGATCGAGGGGGAGTTTTTCCCGGAATGACAGCATGAACGAGATACCCTCCGCACCGCAGACATTGGCAATCTCGTGGGGGTCTGCGATGACAGTGGTGGTGCCGTGAGCGGCTGCAAGCCGGGCAAATTCAGGTGGCGAGAGGAGAGAGCTCTCGATGTGCACATGGGCATCGATAAGGCCGGGGATGACCCTCCGGTTCTTCAGGTCGACCTCCGTTTTCGCCCGGCAGGTCCCGGAACCGATCACCACCCCGTCGCTGACCGCAAAATCGCCCGTTTCCCAGGCACAGGTGAAGGGATTGAAGCGTTCGGCATTGCGGAAGAGGATGTCGGCAGGAACCAGTCCCTGAGCCGCCCGGATCAGCGTCTCCCTGCGGGATGGTGATGGTCGGATTTCCATGATGCTGCTCCTCACCTGATCTTGTCTCCGTGAAGCAAGAACCTGGCGGAATGGGTCTTCCCTTCAGTCAGGTTGGAGGGTATGGAGTGGATGAATGCCGGAAAAGGCAGTGGAACGGACAGAACCCAAAATGGAACCCAAAAAGAATACTTAAGAATTATTTTCTGGCCTGAGCAGTTATGCTCTGCTGCTGGGACGTCAGGACATCTACGAGGAGCTCCTTCATCATCATCTTCATGAAGTCCTTACCTTCGTCTGAAGCAAGGTACTCCTGGAAATTCTCTTTAAATTGTCCCACATCGTTCTGATTATCGATAAAGTATATTAATGCTTGGGTAATACAGTCGGAAATGGTGGAAAAGCGCTTCTCCTCATAAACAAGGTTATAAATCTTTTCATATACATTGGGTGGCATTTTGTAAGAAATTGCGACCCTTCCCCCTCCTTGTACTGCCCCCTTTTCAGCCATCTTCTCATTAATAGGACACTAAAAGTATATAAAAACTTTTTAATTCGACTGTATTACCTATAGATTCCTAAAAGAACCCAAATTCCATAGGTATTACTTAAAGAATACTTTATATAGATAGCACCCGAATAGCAAGTCCAGGGATGACCATGGAAGAACTTCTTATCATTGGTATCATTATCGGAGCGGTTGTCAGCCTCATGCTCACGGCAGTCCTGCTCCGCCTGGGGGTTATGATTGACCGGTTCCCGATGAGCAACGACGGGGAGCGGGAAAAAAGCCTCTGGAGCCCGGTCGAGTTTACCAGACTCTCGGTGATTTTCTACTGGCCTCTCTACATTGTGGGCGGGTATATGGTATTCCAGCCAGCGAGGATTATGCTGATTGGTGGCATAACCCTGCTCTTCGGGCTCCTTCTCTTCCTGTTCACGGCGATGGTGTTTTCAGTTGCGGTGTATAACCTCATGCGCTCGAATAACAAAGAGGGCGGTATGCCCGCCCCCCTGGCAGGTCTGATGGGCACATCAACCGGAGTACCTTCTCTGAAACTCTTACCATCACTGAAGATGCGGGCGAGTGGAAAGTATGCACGTGCGGGCTCATCCGCATACAGAAAATAACATCCTCTTTTACCCGAACAACTCTTTTGATCGTTCGAGGGCGGCCACCGCAGGGAGCTTCTTCCCGGTCAGGAATTCGATGCAGGCACCGCCGCCGGTAGAGATATGGCTGAAATCATCCTCAATTCCCAGTTTTTCCACGACTGCTGCGGTATGCCCCCCGCCGATAATGGAGAATTCGGCCTCTGAGGCGGCCTTCAGGAGTTCATACGTGCCGGTAGCAAAATCAGCATCCTCGAAGACCCCGGCAGGGCCGTTGAAAACAACGGTTCCCGCATTCCTGATTCGGTCAGAAAGAGCCTGAACGGACTCCATCCCGAGATCGAGGATGGGGACATCCTGTGGAATGGCCGTGACAGGGTATTCGGTCCGGATGCCACTCTCCCTGACGGCAACCCATTCGGGAAGAACGATCCTGTCAGGATACCGGCCCAGGAGATTCCGTGCAATCTCGATTTCCTTGTCATATTTCAGCTGATGGATGAGCGCGAGGGAGGGAGATCCGATATCATAACCCCCTGCGGAGAGAAAGATGTTGGCAATGACCCCCGTAACGATCACCTGATCGGCAATACGGTGTTTCAGCATGTGCGATGCGACAGCGATCGAATCATCAGCCTTGGTACCGCCGAGCACGATACAGACTGGCCGGGGTGCGTTCTCAAAGACCCGGGAAAGCGTAAGCACCTCTTTCTCCATCAGGAGCCCGGCCACGGATCGCATGACCATCGGCAGACCGACCATGGTCGGTTGCGACCGGTGTGCGGTGCCGAACGCGTCGTTCACGAAGAGATCACCGAGCGACGCCAGATTCCGGACGATATGGAACTTGGCGGCTTCCTCCGGCTTTACGGTAAGGTTCTCCTCGGCATTGAACCGCACGTTCTCGAGCATGATCACATCACCCGGGCGCAGTGACCGGAGGGATTCCCTGGCGCACCGTCCGAAGATATCGTCGATATACCGGACAGGACGCCCGATCAGCTGTTCGAGCTTTTCGGCATGGCCCTCGAGTGTGGTGAAATCCTTTTTCCCCGGTCTGCTCTGGTGAGTCAGGATCACCAGTTTTGATTCTCTCAGGGCCTGGATGGTTGGGACATGCTCCCGGAAGCGTTTGTCGTCAAGAATGGTGAGGGAGGAGGGATCGATGGGGGAGTTTAAATCGAGCCTCAGCAGGACTGTCTTTCCAGCACAGGGAGTCTCGCTCAGCCGTCCAATCGTCACCATACCTCTCCCCCCTATCACGCGTTCCTGGCCTTGATTTTCTTCAGCCTGAAGAGCTCTTCCCGCTCCATCTCGTCGAGCCGCATCTTGATGAAGTCCCGGGCTTCGGTCAGCTCGGGGATGACCTTGAACTCGAGAGCATTCACCCGCCGCTTGGTGGACTCGATCTCATCGAGCAGTTTCTTCATGGTGGTCTCGATCTCAGCACTCTCGATGATCGCCTCGACAAGATCCTCGTAGGCGGACGCAGCCTCGTCAATGGCAGAGGTGGTGCCGAGGAGTCCGTAGCCCCGGTCGATAAGGCTCTTCTTTACTTTCGAAGATTCGATCTCAGGGACCACCACCCCCATGATGTTCTTGCTGGCAAGAGTGATATCGGGGACTTCCTGGACCGAGAATGCAGCCGATTTGACCCCGATTGCTCCTTCGACCGTGTTGGCAAAGGCCATCATCTGGGCGGCACGCTGGTATTTTTCGAGGAGTCCGCTCTGGCTGTCTTTTGCTTCCTCGAGCACCTTGAAAAATTCAATGATCAGTCCATCGCGCTTCATCTTGAGGATCTTGTACCCACGCTCCGAAAGGGCTATCCGCCGCTTCAGGCTGATCAGTTCCGACCTGGTGGGTTTGATGTCTCGCAGCGCCATATGAACTTACCCCTGTGCCTTGGTGGCCTGTTTGAACTGTGGGTGGTACTTGTTGATCAGCTCGCGATCGATACGAACCAGCTGCTCGACGGGCAGTGTTGAGAGGAGGTCCCAGCCAAGGTCGAGCGTCTCGAAGATCGAACGGTCTTCACTGTATCCCTGGCGGACAAACCGGTTCTCAAAGAGATCGGCGAACTCGAGGAACATGCGGTCACGCTCCGAGAGGGCTTCCTTTCCGACGATAGCCACCAGGCCCCGGAGATCGTTTCCTTCCGCGTACGCCGCGTAGAGCTGATCAGAGACCTTCTTGTGGTCTTCACGGGTGTGCTCCTTGCCAATACCCAGATTCATCAGTCGGGAGAGGGACGGTAGGACGTTGATGGGCGGGTAGATGCCCTTCCGGTGCAGCTCCCTGCTCACCACAATCTGCCCTTCCGTGATGTACCCGGTCAGGTCCGGGATCGGGTGCGTAATATCATCACCGGGCATGGTCAGGATCGGGAACTGGGTGATCGATCCCTTCTTGCCCTTGATGATTCCTGCCCGCTCGTAGATACCAGCAAGATCAGTGTACATATATCCGGGGTAACCCCGCCGTCCCGGCACCTCCTCACGGGCAGCCCCGATCTGCCGGAGCGCCTCGCAGTAGTTGGTCATGTCGGTGAGGATGACCAGCACATGCATCCCGAGGTCGAAGGCCAG
>JAAEES010000184.1 GCA_013415575.1 Methanomicrobiales archaeon
GCAGGATTCTTGCCGAGAACCGCGCAATCGTTCTGTGCGGCGGGCGGGGAGGTGTGATGGAAGCAGCCTGCAGGGGAGCACGGGAAGTGAATGGTACCACGGTCGGGATTCTTCCCGATACCGCCGGCGGGAACCCCTATCTCTCTGTTGTCATCCGCTCGGATCTCGGCATTGCCCGGAACGCGGTCCTCATCCTGTCGGCCGATGCCGTGGTCGCACTCGGGGGATCCTATGGAACTCTCTCCGAGATAGCCATCGCCCTGAAAACCGGAAAAGCGGTATTCGGGTTCCGGACATGGGATATTGCAGGAGTGATTCGCTGCTCAAGTCCGGAAGAAGCCGCGGTCAGGGCACTTGCCGCAGCACGCCGGTCTCCTGCGTATCGTAGCCCCCGAGACGGGAGAGGCTCTCCCTGAATGCGGGAGACGCGATAGCGTTCACCAAAGCCCTTATTTTCGGGTCATCGCTGTCTCCGGTCCGGAATGCGAGCTCGTAGCGTTCTGTTCCGACCGGGACAAAGGGAAGCCCGAGTGCCTTTGCCGCTGAATAGACGCACATCCCGGCATCCGCTTCTCCTGTCTTCACTGCCAGGGCGACACCAATATGCGTGGTCAGTTCCCGGTCATAGCCCGGGATGCTTCCGGGACTGATGCCCAGGTTCCTGAGCTTGTAATCGAGGAGGAGCCGTGTTCCCGATCCCTTCTGCCGGTTGACAAAAGTATGGCCGGGGAGATCAGCAAGTGAGAATCTCTCGCGTGATACGATCCCCTGCTCACGCTCCGCAATGCACACCAGGCTTATCTCTTCCCCTGGCAGGTATTTTTCCAGATAGGGAATGTTGTACTCCCCAGTGTCAGGGGAGAGGAGGTGCATGGGGGCAGCGTGGCAGCTCATCCGTTTCAGCGCCAGAAGTCCGCCCATGCTTCCGGTATGGGATGAGTGGAGGGAAACGCCCTCCTTTCTGACCAGCTCGGCGAGGTGGTCGAGCGAGGGATCATGGCTCCCGGTGACCAGGAGGGCGGATGCCGCCAGGCTGCGGGGGACCAGGAGCTCGACCGGGACGGTTTGCCCTGCTTCGTAACCCTCGAGGTCATCGGGTATGTGGAGGAAGGCGTTTGCGCGGACCCCGCTCATCTGGACGCCGGATCCCCGCGAGAGCGGAATGGCAACCCAGCGGTTCCGGATCATCCCTATCGAGAGGAGGACAAATTCGCAGGTTCCGACTTCGGAATGAAGGGTTGCGGTAAGACTCGCAGAGAGAATCTCAGGGTCAGGAGCGGTGAGACCGAAGCGGAAAAGGAGGGGAATGATGATCTCCCGGAGTACGGTAAGTGCGGAGAGCGGGTAGCCGGGCATGCCGATAACCGGTACCGATCCAATCCTGCCGATGATGGCCGGTTTTCCCGGCTTGATGCCTACACCATGGACCAGTACCTCTCCCAATTCTGCTATCACCGGGGCAGTAAAATCCCTGGTGCCGGCCGAAGAGCCCGCCGATACAATCACCATGTCGTTCTCTTCAACAGCACGCCGGATGGCATCACGGATTTGTTCAGGTTCGTCGGGGGTTGGGGGGTAGTGACGGCAGGTTGCTCCGAGCGAGTTGAGCCAGGCTGCGGCCATGACGGTGTTGCTCTCCACCACCTGGCCCGGGAGCGGCCGGGTTCCGGCGGGGACGAGCTCAGTCCCGGTGGGAATGATCCCAATCGAGACGGTGAGTACCGGCACTTCCATAATGCCGTAGGCGGCAAGGGCACCGATATCATGGGGACGGATGCGGTGCCCGGAAGGAAGTATCATCTCTGATTCGGCAATGTCCTCACCGGCCGGCCGTACATGCTGCCAGGAGCTTACCGCTTTCCGGATAATGGCGCCATCACTGGTCATGCGGACATCCTCGATCATGATCACCGCATCATACCCGGCAGGGACGACATTACCGGTGTTCACCCGGAAGAAATCATGGAGCATGACCGGGCTCTGTTCGCTGGCCCCCCAGGTATCCTCGCTCCTGACCGCAATCCCGTCCATGGCCGAGAGGTGCACTTCGGGAACCGAATAGCTGGCAAAGAGGGGCTGCGCTGTGATCCTTCCGACTGACCGTTCAAGCGGTATAGTCTCAATAACCTGTCGTCCGGGAAATTCCTGCCTGATGAGATCATGCACCTCGCGAAGTGATTTCAGCGAGAGATACCGCTTTACCAGAGGATCACCTCCACCACCTCACCTTCTTCGTATCCCTCCACTCCTGCTGGTATCCGGACCAGGCCGTCACTCCGGACAAGCGTGTTGATCAGGCCGGATTTTCCGAATTCCGGGTATGCCCTGCCATCGTGTATCCGGACCCGGACATAATCCTCTCTTCCCTTGACTGATGGGATGTTTTCGGCAAGGATCGCCGGCCGGGTACGGAGATCGTGCCCATGTTCCCCGGTTACTGCAGAGAGGAGCGGCCGGACGATCACCAGGGTCACCACCAGGGCCGAAGCCGGGTGGCCCGGGA
This sequence comes from Methanomicrobiales archaeon, assembly GCA_013415575.1. Taxonomy (GTDB): domain Archaea; phylum Halobacteriota; class Methanomicrobia; order Methanomicrobiales; family Methanospirillaceae; genus UBA9949. Next base: position 2,504 of record JAAEES010000184.1, read on the forward strand.
GACCGATGACCGGTTTTCCCCGGGCACTGCCGATGATGGTTGGCTTTCCGGGAGCGATCGATACCCCGTGCACCAGAACCTCTCCCGAATCCCGGATGATATCTGCGGTCATATCACGGTCGTCCTTCGAGCTCCCGCCC
>JAAEES010000001.1 GCA_013415575.1 Methanomicrobiales archaeon
ACAGGAGTTGCAGACCACACACCGGAGACGGTCGATAGTCCAGGTTTTCTCTTCCCTTGCCACGCATATCGCCTCGGCCGGGCACTTCTTCATGCACAGACCGCACGAGATGCACGCTGAACCGTCGAATACCACGTGTCCCCGGGAGATATCGGTCATCTTTGCCGGCCGGGAAGGGTACATCAGGGTTGCCGGCCGGGAAATCATGCTCTTTATCGCCGTTTTAGCCATCTCAAAGAATGCCACTCCTCATCACCTCTCCATGCATCCGATGCACGGGTCGATCGAGAGCACGATCACCGGTACATCGGCAAGTTCACAGCCCTGGAGCATTTTGACCAGGGGCGGTACGTTGGTCAGGGTCGGCGTCCTGATACGGGATCGGACCAGGTGCTTGGTTCCATCCCCCTTGACGTAGTGGACGAGTTCGCCCCGCGGCTGTTCTGCCCTGGAGAAGTACTCTCCCTCGGGGTTGCCCTTCACTTTGACCTCGATTTCGCCGTCAGGGATCCTCTCAATCGCCATACGGATGATCTCCACTGAGGAAAAGAGCTCCCTGACTCTCACCGCGCAGCGCGCATAGCAGTCACCGCCCTTCTCGACCACCGGTTCAAACCCGAGATCGCCATAGGCAGCATATCCTGTCATCCTCATGTCGATTGCCACCCCGCTCCCGCGGCCGGTGGGGCCGACGGCACCGGTATCATAGGCATCGGTCTTCGACAAGTTCCCGACACCCACCAGTCGTGACTTCACCGAATCATCATGCAGGAAGACATCCGCGAGATCTGAGAGTTTTTGCTCAAAGCCTGCGAGATCTGCAGCCATTGCAGTGAGCTTCCCGTTGCTGATGTCCCTCCGGACCCCTCCAACCTTACAGCTCCCCTGGATAACTCTGCCTCCAGTGGTCTCCTCAAGGACGTCGAGCACAAACTCACGCAAACGCCAGGAGTTCATGAAGAGGTTCTCGAAACCCATCGAATCGGCAAACAGACCAAGCCAGAGGAGGTGGGAGTGAATTCTCGAGTATTCCGACCAGATCGTGCGGAGGTAGTGTGCCCGGGGCGGGACTTCAAGGTCCATGACCTGTTCAATACCCTGGCAGTACGTCATGCCATGGATGAAGCTGCAGATGCCGCAGGTCCGCTCGGCGATGTACACGTATTCCGGGAACTCCCGTTTCGTGACCAGGGTCTCCAGCCCCCGGTGAATGTATCCGATCGAGGGTATGGCGTCAACAACCGTCTCATCCTCGAGCACGAGGTCCAGGTGGATTGGCTCGGGGAGAACGGGATGCTGGGGGCCAAACGGCATCACGATCTGTCGTGACATGGGCCCTCCCCCTTGAAGACCTGGGTTCTGAACGGATATGGCACGGCCGTCCTGATGAAATTCCCATGAAAGTCGACATTCATTCCCTTCACCTGCACCCCAAAGAGGTCGTGCATCTCGTTTTCATATACAAATGCGCCCCAGTACATCCCGCTGATGCTCGGCACTTCAGTGTCGGGGTCAATGATGATCCTGACATTCTCAAACCGCAGGTCCTTCTCAAAGGAGTAATTGATCTCGAAGAGGTCCCCGACCTTGCTGCAGGTCACCTGGACAAGGCGGTATCCTCCACTTCTATAGGCTTGCACCTTCCCGATCAGGTTCGCGACCTCTATCTCTGTGGTTGTCTGCTCTTCGATTTTCATACCGTCTCTCCTCCGGTCGCTTTCTTCCCGGTGTCCGGTTGTCTCATCCGGGCCCTTTTTTCCTCGAGAATGCCCAGAGCCTTGACGATGCCGTCGATGATCGACTCCGGTCGTGCCGCACATCCGGGTACGTAGACATCCACGGGGATGATGCGGTCGATTCCTCCCATGATATTGTAGCACTCACGGAAAACGCCTCCTGAAGTGGCACAGATCCCGACGGCAACCACCACCTTCGGATCAGGGATCTGTTCATAGATATTTTTGATAACCTCCCGGTTCTGTTCATTAACGCCCCCGGTCACAACGAAAATGTCAGAATGTTTGGGGTTACCGGTGTTCAGAATTCCGAATCGTTCGACATCGTAGAGGGGAGTGAGACACGCAAGCACCTCGATGTCGCAGCCGTTGCAGGATGAGGCATCGTAGTGCAGTATCCAGGGGGATCGGGTGAGGTATGTCATGGCAGAAGACCTCCCGCGAGGTAGTAGAGCACAGCAAGGTTCACCAGACCCAGCATGCCGGCAATAATCCAGGCACTCCGGAGCGTGAACTGCCACTTTACACGGGAGAAGGTATTGTCAATCAGGATCTCCAGCAGGTATGCGATAACCAGTGCTGCGAGAGCCAGGGGTATGCTGAAGGCAAAGAAGAGGAAGATGACCCCGAGCAGAAAGACATTCTCATACCAGTGGGCGATCTCAATCTTTGCGAGGCTTGGGCCGGTGAATTCCGTTGTGACTCCCTTGACCAGTTCCTGATGCGCATGGTGCGAGGTTGAGAGATCGAAGGGGGACTTGCGGAGCTTGATGGTGAGCACCATGAGGAACCCGATGAACACTCCCGGCAGGTACATGATAAGGGGAAGGGATGAGGCGGCAATATCGCTCACAAAGAAGCTGCCCGCAACCATGTACATTCCGACCGCGGTGAGGATGATCATAGGCTCATATGCAATAATCTGGATAAGCTCACGCTCGGCGCCGATGAAGCTGTACGGGGAATATGACGCATAGCCTCCGAGCACGAGGAAGATGTGGGCAAGAGTGAAGGCAAAGATTACCAGCAGCATGTCCCCGCCGGCGAAGAAGAGCGCACCGGATACGATGATGAAGACCAGGTAGCTCAGCACGTAGAAGTTCTGCGTGGTGGTAACCACGAGATTCTCCTTCTCGAAGAGCTTTCCCACATCGTAAAATGGCTGCAGGATCGGGGGCCCGACCCGGCCCTGCATCCGTGCGGTCACCTTCCGGTCGATCCCGCTGACGAGCCCACCGATGAACGGGGCAAGGATGATGAAGAGGAGTGCAGTCCAGAGCGAAATCATAGGATCATCCCCGCAAGAATAACCCCGGCCAGGAGAATGAGACCGAAGCAGAGCGCTGTGCCGGTCATCAGCAGCCTCTTTTCGCCAAACATGTCATTGAAGTAGTAGTTGGTGAGGGTCACATCCCGTGTGATCCCCATGGACCCCGCGAATTTCAGGTCAGGGCTGGTCGGCCTCCCTCCCATGTAGGCGGAGACTTTCTTCCCGTTGTTGCCGGAAATAAGCATGGAGAAGGGCATGATCATCAGCAGGAAGAGCATCATGGCCATGATGATGAGGTTGTCCTGGGAGAGCCGGGCGGTCTGTCCGTATACCGCAAGCACGAACGGCTCGATGAGGGTGGACGAGATGAGAGGGAAGATCAGGCAGATGAGCACGGTCAGCCCGGTCAGGATATAGAGGACTAACCATTTTTCGACCTTCACACTCTTCTCTTCACCAACTGCATTCGGATCGAACGAAAGGATCTTCCCCATCCATTTGGACCAGAAGAAGACGGTGAGCGACCCGCCGAAGGCAAGGATGGCCACAAAAATGAGGCCGAACTGGGCTTCGATGAACGCCTCGATCGCTGCCCACTTGGAGATCAGCATCCCGAACGGAGCAAGGAACATGCCGGCAATACCGACAATCATCATCACCGCGAGTTTGGGCATCCGGATGATGAGGCCGGACATATCCTCGATATTTCTGCTGCCGATGCGGTGTTCCACCGTCCCTACACAGAGGAAGAGGAGCGACTTGGCAATGGCATGGAAGATGATCAGCAGGATGGCGGCCCACACCAGCTTGTAGGTTCCGACACCGGCACAGGCCACGATAAGGCCGAGATTGGCGATAGTGGAATACGCGAGCACTTTCTTTGCATTGCTCTGGGATATGGCGATAGCAGAGGCCAGCAGGAAGGTAAATCCCCCGATCAGGCCGATGATCAGTCCTTCAGGCGTCCCGGTAAGGACTGGTGCAAACCGTACGATGATGTAGACCCCCGCCTTCACCATGGTGCTGGAATGGAGAAGGGCAGACACCGGTGTGGGTGCCACCATCGCACCTACCAGCCATGATGAGAATGGCATGAGAGCAGCCTTGGTGATGCCGGCAAATCCCAGCAGTACGGCCGGGATGAGAGCGATCGCATGCCCTGAAGCCAGAAGGTTTTCAATCTCGAGCAGGCCTCCGGTAGGATCGACCGAAAGTACGTAGATGAGCGCCCCGGCAAAGGCAATACCGCCGAGCAGGTTCATCTCCAGGGCAAGGAATGCGTTATTGGTCGCCTCATGGGTTTCGGCATACCCGATCAGGATGAACGAACAGAGCGTGGTAATCTCCCAGAAAAAGAAGACCCAGAGGAGGTTATTGGAAAAGACCAGCCCGAACATTGCGGCAAGAAAGACGAATACCATGAAGAAGTAAAGTCTCCGCCGGTCTTTCACTTCAGGGTGACGGGTATGGTAGGTCTCCATGTAGCCGAGAGAATACACACAGATGAGTGTCCCGATGATCCCGATGATCATGGCCATGATGAGTGAGAACTGGTCGATAAACAGGTTGGTTTCGGGATGAGCATCGGAGAGCAGCACGAGTTCAACAAGGAGCAGGAGTGCAGTCTGGAAGAGGACGAGTACGACCGCGAGGTACTTCCTGTACCGAATGCCCAGGTAAAGCAACAGCACGGCAATGATCAGCTCGATTCCGAACATAATCTCTGTCGCCGGTTCAAAGGGGGCTGAAAAGAGTACCAGTCCCTGATTGTAGTACCGTATAAGGAGGTATACTGAGCCAGCTCCTATGACCAGGGCGGCAATCTTCACCACAGAATCGCGAAAAGCACCCCGTGAAATAAACAAGAGGAGAAATGCGACAATGGTGGGAAATATGATGAGAAATGCCAGTTCGATCATGGAAAAATCATCCAGGCTAACAGGTTTGCAATTTCTTCATTATTAATCATACTAAATGTGCAAAAGGTATCTTTTTTAAAACCAGCCGACAGGTGGATATGGTTTTCCGAATTGAAATAGGATCAGGGAACCTCCCACAGAGCTTTTTTATACCGTGAGATGTAATTCAGCCATACCCCCGGATGCAGGGTGACGTGCCATGCCTGAGGTCTCAAAAACGGAAATCGGGAGGCGTTTTTTCAAGCTCCAGAAGGAAAAGAATGTGGAAAAAGCAATCGAGAAGATCAGACAGAGTATGGGCCCTGAGTGGTCACTGTTCACCCATGCAGACATAGAAGCGCTGAAATATATTCTCGGCGAGAGCTGGGTGTTTATCGATCGCGATGCCTGGGAGAAGATCTCTTTTACCCGTTTGTCGGGAATCGATCTCCGCGAGCTGATCCGGACCGGAAAGGAGGCACTCGACAGGGTCATTACCGACCAGGCCGCCGTCCAGAAGGCTACAGTGATTCTATCAAAATCATCCTGAATTCCCCCCTTTTTTCCATAACTGCATGGCAATGCGGGTGAGCATATCTTTATTCAGAATATACCCACAACCGGAATGGTGTACAGTTCCGGACATGGCTGGTGCAGCCGGTAATCAGGTGCCGGACGGGTGGGGTCTGAAACATGCGTTCATACAGGAAACTCAGGCAGGTCCTCGTCACTATGAAGAATGGACACGCGGGCGCTGCAGGTGATACGGATCATCTCGTTGGTATCTATGACCGGATTGCCCGGAAAGAAAACAGAAAATAAGGATTGATGTTCCGGCGGGCCTGGATGAGGGAATCGTTCAGGCAGCCGCAGCTTTCTTCTTCTTCCGCTCCAGCAGCTTCTTGACTTTTTTCAACCGGTAGAGGTCTTCCCGCTCCCGCTCTCCAATGGTGATCTTGATGTATTTCGCCTGGGCCTTTAGTTCCGGTATCAGCACCTGCTCCAGGGCATTCACCCTCCGCCGGTTCATCTGGATTTCTTCGCCAAGCCTTCTGAGCGCTGTCTCGGTCTCGGCAAGACCAATGATGAGGTCAAGTTCGGCCTCAAACTTCTCTGCAGTCTCATCTATTCTCCCGCTCACGCCAAGAGGGCTGTATCCCCGCTCAAGGCCGCTCTGGGAAAACCGTTTTTTCTCTATGATGGGGACGGGCACTCCCATGATATTCTTTCCCCGGATATCAAGGGAGATGTGGCGTTTGGTGGCGAAGGAGACTGATTTCAGCGTGACGGGATCATCGACGGCCTGAGCGATCAGGAGCGAGCGCTGGGCGCTGTCGGCCACCGTCTCGAGCATATCCCGGGAGTCGGAGACCGTGACCATGATCCGGAAGAATTCCTGGATGAGGGCATCCATCTTCTCCCTGAGGAGATCCCGTCCCTGCTCAGCAAGCTTGATCTGCGCCCGTTTCCTGATAAGCTCCATCCGGGTTGGATTCACCTGCTCCATATTATTCAGATCCTGCCTGGTACGAAGGATGGTACCGCTTGATAAACTCGATTTTTATCCGTTTGAGCTCATCTTCCGGTAGCGAAGAGAGCAGTTCCCAGCCGATGGTGAGGGTATCTTCAATTGACCGGTTCTCATCCCCCTGGGAGATGAACCTGCGCTCGAAATGGTCAGCGAACGTAAGGTATTTCCGATCAAGATCGGTGAGCGCCTCCTCCCCGACAATCGCCACCAGCCTTCTGAGATCGCGTCCGTACGCGTACGAGGCATAGAGCTGGTCAGCTACATTCCGGTGATCTTCCCTGGTTTTTCCGGGACCGATGCCGAGGTTCATCAGCCGGGAGAGGCAGGGGAGGGCATCGATGGGAGGATCAGCTCCCCGGCGGAAGAGGTCACGGGACAGGACGATCTGGCCTTCGGTGATGTACCCGGTCAGATCGGGAACAGGATGGGTAATGTCATCATCCGGCATGGTCAGAATGGGAATCTGGGTAATGGATCCGGTTTTCCCTTTGATCCTCCCGGCACGTTCGTAGATTGAAGCCAGATCAGTATACATGTACCCGGGATAACCCCGCCGGCCAGGAACCTCTTCTCTCGCCGTGGAGATCTCCCGGAGTGCTTCACAGTAGTTGGTCATGTCGGTGAGGATGACCAGGACATGGAGGTTATGGGTATAGGCAAGGAATTCAGCAACCGAGAGGGCACACCGCGGGGTTGCCACCCGCTCAATGGTCGGGTCATCGGCAAGGTTCAGGAAAAAGACCACCCGCTCCAGGGCACCGGTCCGTTCAAAGTCGCCCATGAAGAACGATGCCTCTTTATAGGTAATCCCCATAGCAGCAAAGACCACCGCGAACTGTTCGCCTTCGCCGATCACCTTGCTCTGCCGTGCGATCTGGGCTGCGAGCTTGTTGGCCGGAAGCCCGGATCCTGAGAATATCGGCAGTTTCTGACCCCTGACAAGGGTATTGAGTGCATCGATCGCCGAAACTCCGGTCTGGATGAAATCAGAGGGTTTGTCCCTGGCATACGGATTGATGGGCATGCCGGCAATATCTACCGTGTCTTCAGGGATAATGTCCGGCCTCCCGTCGCGTGGTTTGCCAACACCATTGAAGATTCTCCCCAGCATGTCGAGAGAGACATCGATCCGTGGTGGTTCGCCGGTAAACCTGACACTGGTTACCGAGTTGTCAATTCCGCTCGTCCCTTCATACACCTGGACCACGGCCATATCCTTGGAGATATCCAGGATCTGGCCGTTCCGCGTCTCCCCGTCAGGGAGTTTAATCCGCGCTGTTTCACCGTAAGATGCTCCAACAGGTCGTTCAACAAAGAGGAGAGGGCCGGAGACATAGCTGACGGTGCGATACTCTCTGCTCATCAGCGATCGGGTCTTCATACTTCCACCACCAGGGCCCCGATTTGCTGAGGGATTTTCTCTGACAGTGCCCTGATATCTTCAACAGCGCTGAGTTCCTTCATCCGGGCGATCTCCGCCTTGAGGGGGACTGACCCGATCTGCTTGAGGGAGACTCCCCGTTCGATAGCATCGGTGATTGCTGTATCGTACGCCTGGATTGCTTTCAGCATCCAGTACTGCTTGTCGAGGGGGCAGAAGGAATCGGTATCGCTGTAGGCACTCTGCTGCAGGAAATCTTCCCGGATCATCTGTGTCACCTCCAGAATCGCCTTCTCACTGTCGGGAAGTGCATCCGGCCCGACGAGCTGGACGATCTCCTGGAGCTCCACTTCTTTCTGGAGGAGGTACATCATCCGGTCCCGCAGGTCCTTCCAGTCGGATCCCACGTTATCGAGATACCAGCTCCGGAGGCTGTCCAGGTAGAGGGAATAGCTCTTGATCCAGTTAACCGAGGGAAAATGCCGCCGGTAGGCGAGGCTGGTGTCAAGGGCCCAGAATGTTCCGGCAATGCGGAGGGTATTCTGGGTGATCGGCTCAGAAAAGTCACCACCCGGAGGGGATACGGCCCCGACAATGGTCACGGATCCTGTCCGGTCGTCAGGTCCCAGGCAGGTCACCCGTCCTGCGCGTTCATAGAACGCTGCCAGACGGGTAGCAAGATAGGCGGGATATCCCTCCTCGCCCGGCATCTCCTCGAGCCTGCCGGAAACCTCCCGCAGCGCTTCACCCCACCGGGAGGTTGAATCGGCCATGAGGGCAACGTCATAGCCCATGTCACGGTAATACTCCGCTATAGTGATGCCGGTATAGATGGATGCTTCACGGGCAGCAACAGGCATGTTTGACGTGTTGGCGATCAGGATGGTCCGTTCGATCAGGGGAAGACCAGTCCTCGGGTCCACCAGCTCCGGAAATTCCGAGAGGACATCGGTCATCTCGTTCCCCCGTTCCCCACAGCCGATATAGACAATGATCTGGGCATCGGCCCATTTGGCAAGCGTTTGTTCTGCCACAGTCTTGCCGGTCCCGAATCCGCCAGGGATCATGGCTGTGCCTCCCTTGGTGAGAGGAAAGAGGCTGTCAAAGATCCGCTGGCCGGTGATGAGGGGGATGGTCGGGTCCAGTTTCTTCCGGTAAGGTCTCCCTTTCCTGACAGGCCATTTCTGCAGCATGATGATTGGAATGTTTCCATCAAGAGTGCAGACTGGTTCAGTGAGGGAATATGCTCCGGATTCGATTGCGGTAATTGTTCCGGATACTCCGGGTGGAACGAGAATGGTGTGCCGGATATGGAATTCCTTAACCTCTCCTATGACACTTCCTCCGGAAACACGATCCCCCTTCTTCGCAGTTGCCAGGAATTCCCATCGTCGGGAAAGATCGATTCCCGGGACGGCCAGGCCCCGTGAGATGAAACTCCCGCTCTGCTCCACCAGGAGGGGGAGAGGCCGCTGCACTCCGTCATAAATAGAGGAGATGAGACCGGGGCCAAGATCGACTGAGAGGGGCTGCCCCGTGTTCTCTACCGGCTCGCCGATGGAGAGGCCGGTGGTGTCTTCATAAACCTGAATGACCGCCTCCTCCCGGTCAAGCCTGATGATCTCGCCCGGGAGTTCTTCGTCCCCCACCTTCACCACATCATACATTTTTGAGCCCCGCATCCCTTCAGCGATCACCACCGGGCCGGAGATACGGGAGATATGACCATGTATCATCGTTACCGCCTCACCACAATGTTGTACCCGATTGCCCGCTGCAGGAGCCGCTCGATATAACTCATACCGCCGCCACCCCTCTTGCGGACTGGGATGGGTATGATAATCGGCCGGTAGGTCTTTTCAATTTTCGCCAAGATCTTATCATCGAGCACCTGCATGTAGTCCTCGTTCAATGCCACGATTCCGGTATCGTCCCTGAGCAGGAGCTCCGGGATGATCTTCTTCGCCTCATCCATACTCCTCACCTCTATGACATCCACACCGGCCAGCCTGAAGCCGGCAGCGGTATCGGGATCGGTCACCACCGAAAATTTATACATGGAATAACTCCCGCTCAAGATCCTCATCCGATACTCCCGCATACTTGCACCGGGCAATGATGCGGAGGTTTATCACTTCACCATACTTGGCCCACAGATAGCCGATCACCACACCGATGTCCAGGGGGTCTCCCCGAAATAAGCGCATTCCTTTCCTCATGAGATAGAGGTCAAGCTCCTTCTCGATGATGGAGATCGTACCCGGACTATACGCCACGGGGGGGAGGCCCTGGAGAAAATAGTACGGGGTCCCGTCAAGAACAGATACTGCCTCTTCAGGAGAACGCATCGAGGCCATTGCGATGAACTTTTCCCGATCGATGTGGCCTCCCCCTTCGAGGAAGAGGCTCATCGCAGGCTCGGTCTCGAGGTTATCCCGGATAATTCTCAGCACGTTTTTAATGTTCATCGTGTCGATCTCGGCCCGGATCAGGTGCCTGATGATCCGATTCTCGGAGCCCCTTCCCTGCACCGCTGCCAGTGCATTCTGGTAGTGGAACAGGTCGAGGGCATATTCGAGGGTGACAAGTTCGCGTGATTCAGCCCACTCATCGACTGATTCGGTGAGGGGAATGGCATACGGTATGTTCCAGGTAGCCATCAGATCGATGATGCTCCGCACATCAGGCTGCTTGAGAAGTTCTGTCAGGGTCGCATCATCAAGCACTCCTGCAGGCACCAGGCATTCAAAGATCTCATCATGGGAAGCATGGATGTTTTTCCCCCGGAGGATGGTCTTGATGTTCTGGACATCCCAGCGGGAGAGGAAGATCCGGATATAGCCTTCTGCCCGCGTCCCCCGGACGAGATCAGAGATGTTCTGGTAGGTCCTGATGAGGTTCTTCCGGAGGGCAAAGTCAACAGCAGCAATGCCGGTGTGGATCACACTGGCTTCCTCTATCTCCCGTTTATAGGGGGTATTTTCCAGTTCTGAGAGAACAGAAGGCAGATCCTGCCTGATGAGCAGCGTATCGTATGATTTTTTATCCAGAAGTACGCTGTGCATCCCCCGTACCCGGGCATTAACATACCCGTAGTCCATCACCATCACCTGAAAAGAAGAGAATATATCTCTTTTTTCAATGCCTCCTTTGCATTTTCAAACCTCGTTTCCAGGGTGTTGTCGATTGTGATGCTGTCATCCCCGCTCCGGACAATAAGACCCCCGAGGCATGTGAGATCGGGCACAATGACCAGCCTGGTGCCGGTCTTTCCGGAAGATGCGGTACAGAGAGGCGCGTCCTTCGGATCGAGATGAACTACTGCCTCACTGGCAGGAATACCTTCCAGGGATTCATCAAGCAGGTGCGAAAAGCTTGTCGGATACCGGGGGTCCATCCGGCAGGAATCAAGGCGTTTTTCTGCCTCTGCAAACGCTTCCCGGTAGATTCTTTCCTTTTCGACAATGAGATCGGCCTTCAATTCTTCGGAAAGAAGGTACAGGGATCGGTTCCTCTCAATCTTCACGCTGCTCTCCGCTTCCGCGAGCAGCCTCTTGTTAATCGCCTCTGCCTCACGCTGTGCATCTGTTATGACAGATTCGGCAGCTCTCCTGGCACTCTCCAGGATTGACTGTACCTTTTCCTGGGCACTGAGCTCCATGGACTGGAGCAGTTCATTGTACGCCATCGTCTCTCAGCCTGTCCCGCCTCCGGATAATGGGGACTGCCCGTTACAGACTCTTCCCGGAAACAGGACTCATGTTCGATAGGTGATCTCTGCACTCACACGTCACAGCATGATGATAATCATTGAAGCGACCACAAAACCGAGGATGACCAGGGTTTCCGGTATTGCTTCCAGGACGATAATTGATCCCGCAGTCTCGGGTTTTTCGGCAATGGTCCCCGCACCTGCGGCACCAATACGGTTTTGAGCCCATGCCGTCCCGATTGCTCCTGCTGCAAACGCGATTGCAGCGCCGATTGGCTTTTCCCAACCGGCCATCACGATTTCGGTTGCTGTTGCGGCGTCAGCCATACATTCATCTCCGATATGTGATAGAATAAAGGTTATATTATTTAAAGTACATAGCTTTACGACATGGCATCTCCTCGAAAAATCCTTTATTTAGTATAATTCTCTTAATATACAGTTAAAAATTATATCAGGTTTCTTTCTCTCTGCCGAACGGGCGATAGAGCTCGCCACCCCCTTCATAGAATTTTGAATAAAATTCCACGAGGTGCAGTCGCATTGAGTGAATACTCGGACTGAACATGCCGAGGATTATATTGAGGGAATGAAGAAGCACGGCGATGAGCACCCCGACAGCGACGATCCCGACCGCTCCTGCAAGTTCATTGGCGACCAGAGCGAGGATTACCGATGCCATTCCAAGGGCCATGATCCTGGCATAGGAGAGAATGTTCCCCATGGTCCCCGCAATCTCTATTGCACCCCGGACACCGCCTCCATACAGCAGGACCGGCAATGCTGCAATGATGACGAAAATGCCTGCGAGCAGGAATGCCCCCGGAATGAGCTCTGCAAATACGAGAACCAGCAGAATAATGCCGATAATCATTGCGAGCATCCCGCATTTCTCGCAGAAATGCTTTTTACTCTTCCGGTAGTAAGCGTTGAGCATTCCAATGCCCAGGCCAATCGATACATGGAGGATACCAAGCACGATGGAAAAAATAAGCAGCGGTATCATGGCTTCGATCCTGTTCAGGGTCACCCCCCCGATGGTTACCGGGTGCAGCCATCCCATTTCTTCTCCAAAATTCCCAAAGAATTCCCCGTAGAGGAACCCGAAAAAAATGGTGGATATTGAAGAGATGATCAGGATATTCATCAGCTGCTTGAGCCATTCGAGTTTTTTGAAATAGAGTTTCATAACGATGGCAAAGCCAAGGATACACAACCCGTACCCGATGTCTCCGACGATGACTCCAAAAAAGATGGGGAAGAATATCGCGATGAACGGACTTGGATCGATCTCCATGTATTTCGGCGGGGTTATCAGGCGGTTAAAAAATTCAAACGGGCGCACCCATCGCGGATTGTCATAGAATGCAGGGGCATACTCCATCTCTTCGGAAGGAACATCCATCTCGGTCATGACCACCCGGCCCCCGAACGTCTCTTTCATGGCCGCCTTCGTCCTCTTCAGGTATTTTCTGGGTACCCACCCCCTGACCAGGATTGTGTTATCTGACTGGCCGAAGTGTGCAAAAGCCTGCAATTCTTTCTCCCTATCCTCAAGGATCCGCTGGAAGACTGACAATTTTTGATAGAACACGGAGGAGAGACTGGCAAGGTCCTGGTCAATTGTTGCCATCTCTTCATCGATTTCGAGTTTTTTTCTTCCGATAAGTGCGATGGCCTTGGGGAGCGGCATATTTGCATAGTCTTCCGGGATCCTTACCTCATTGACATTCTGCGAGAAGAGAAACGAATGGACCTGTTCTGAAAATTTCTTATTGAAGACCGTGATCACGGCGGTGGTCTGCTCATCGAGATCCGCGGCAATGAATTCAAACTGGTTCCTGGTGATATTCTTCAGCACGGAACGGATGGGCTCAAGGACATCCCTGAACTCCTTCTGGATCAGCAGAACGGTCACTTCAAAGCCTTCCAGGAGAGGGATCTGGCTCTCCAGGGGCTGAATTTTTTCGATGATTTTCTCGTACCGCTCAAGAGCTGTTTTCGACAGCTCAAGATCACCCTTCCTTCCGGCCAGAGCCCGTGTCCGGCTTTCAAGCTCCCCGATCTCACTGGAAATGACTGATATCAGTTCTGTCGCGCTCTTCAGGTGGAGTTCCTGATAGATGCGATCCTGCTCCTGCCGGTTTTCAGGCATCCTGGGAAGGATCTGGTAAATGCCGTTAATTTTAACCAGGAGAAGAGTGAGGTCAACCTGGGTCGTAGACTCCATCGGACGGAAGACCTCATTGAGCTGAGGAAAGCTCTCAGTGGCATCCTGGAGATGAACCGTCCCTTCCTGGTAGAGGACGTCGATGATCTCCTGATAATCATTCTTTGGTCCCACCACGAGGACATTTGTCATTCTCTGGAGCATACTCTCTTAACCTACGGAAATGCCACCCGTTCCAGAATTTTTTCTGCTGCAGCTGCAATCCGGCCTTCACCATTCTCCAGAATCCGCGTTCTCTCTCCTGCAGCCCGTTCCCTGATCTGTTTAAGATCCTCTGAAATCTGCGCCATTCCCTCATCCCGTCGTTTCACAGCCTGTCGGGATCCATCCTCCCGTGCCCGGACGAGGGTCTGTTCTGCCGCCGTTTTCGCTTGACTGATGATCTGTTCTGCTTCCTTCCTGGCCTTTTCTTCTTTTTCCTTCAGCTCGAGCTCCTTGGTTCTGACCTGTTCGAGGAGCGAGGTATCACCGGTCATGGGTCCTCCTGTTATAACCCGTGCCTGTGTTTGAGGAGTGCCGAGACTCCGAACTGGGGGGGTGCAGAATCTATTCTGCTGCCCTGAGTTCTTGCAGCTGCTATGCGCTCTTCGCAGCGCCGTAAAGCCGCCATTTTCAATTTCTCTATCATTTCCGTATTGGAAAGATTCATACGAGTCCCGGCGATCCCTTCAGACAGGATCGGTGAGTCCCTTGCCCTGTGAGTATATATAGATTTCGACGAAGCCCCTCCGGAATGGTAAAGAAATTAACTCTTATAAAAATCAATACTGTTTCCGACACTGGTACTACCCGGAAAACTCCAATGGTTTTAAGAGCTGTCCGGGTATTTCAGCTACAGGAGTGGTCGGGGATGTTTCAAAAAGTATTATTCGCGACTGATTTTTCAGAATATGCAAAAAAAGCTCTCGATTGTATTGCAGGTTTTCCGAATACCAGGGAGATACTCCTGCTCCATATTCTCGATGAGGCAAGATCTCCGTGGGGAGGGGAGATACATGAAACCCTTACCCCGTATGAAAGGAATTCTCTCAGGGAGGAAAAGCATCACCTTGAAAAACTGGTAAAAAACCTCAAAGTGACCGTAGAAGTACGAGCATCGTCCGATATTGCCGGGGAAATACTCGAAACCGCAGAAGAGAGAGAAGTCTCCCTCATCGTTGTGGGTGCCCGGGGAAAGAGCGTTGTCGATGGCATCCTTCTTGGCAGCGTATCGATGGCAATCATCCGCCGGAGTACCCTGAATGTCCTGGTCATGCGCCACAAAGTGACCGAAGGGCTCTCGGGAAAGACGTATGAACTGTTATGCCCGATGATACTCTCCCGGATTCTTTGCCCGATTGATTTTTCACCCCCTTCCGACCGTGCGATAGACCTTCTTCGTTCAACAGAGGGGATTGGCGAGGTCATCCTCCTGAACGTAGTCTCCCGTGGCGAAACGGTAGCTGATATCGAGAAGGCAATCGGGGAAGCAGAGCGTCAGTTCGAGGCAATTGGCAGGACGCTCACCGGACAGGGCATCAGGGTCAGGACGATGGTACGGACAGGGGACCCCGGGTCGGAAATCATCAAAGTGGCCGAGGAAGAGGATGTATCGGTCATCTGGATCAGCTCACTTGGAAAAGGGTGGTTCCGGGAACTGGTACTCGGGAGTACCGCTCATACCGTCGCCATGAATGCCAAACAACCGGTTATCATTATCCGCACTTCCAGGCCGGAGAGAACGGATCAGGCGATATCTGAGAGCATCATATCCGGGCATCACGGTGCTTGAGCAGGGGTAAAGGGTCCATTCAAAAATATTCACATCTATACCAGAACCGATTTTTTACCCGGAAAAATGAGAATATCCCTGGCATATCCAATTCGATAATTTCATACCACTGCGAGCCTGCCGAGGACACCCAGGACAAACGCCATCACCAGCAACGCGACGGTTTCGGTCAAACCAAGGATAATCATAAGATTGCCAAATCCTTTACCCGTCTCTCCCATTGTATCGCTGGCGCAGGCACCGCACTTGCCCTGGAAATATGCAGAAAGACCAATGGCCGCGCCGCAGAAGGCGCCGATGCCCCATAAATCGTTGCCCTGTATCGCCAGGTCCACCATCGAATTCATGACGATGAACCCGTAAATCGTCTGGGTGAGCGGTGCGGCAGCAAATGCAACAAGCATGAAAGCCGCCGGCTTGTTCTGGATGTAATTCTTTTTCCAGGCGCCGATCGCCGCCATTCCGGCAGTGCCTGAACCCGCGGCAGATCCCAAACCGGCCAAGCCAAGCACCAGGCCCAATCCCAGATCCATGGTCATAGTATCTTCCTTTTTACTCCCTGAACGGATTGAATGCAGTCCCGCTCCATGTCACGTTCGCATGCCCTGAAAATTCAAGCACATTGAGCCGTACACCGTGCACGAGGACCGACATCAATCCCAGGATGAGGTTTAAGCTATGGCCGGATAAAAGAATTACGGCACCTACCACCAGTGCAACGACACCACTGCCGAATCCGGATGCGAGGTAATTAGTCGTATTTGCCACCGCCAGGGTTGCCATGCCCACGGCAAAAAGACGAATATAGGAGATAACGTCAGTGATATTACTCATAAAACTCAATGCGATCGTTCCCATCCCCTCCCCGATGCCTCTGAGGATATTCGATCGCCTGGGGTTGGTGAAAAGAATTACGAGGATAATTCCTCCAGCAACCAGCCACATCCCCAATGCGGGAAAAGGTTCTCCCAGTATCAGCGTCCTTGCGAGGAAGAAAGCCATCCAGAGAATGCAGATATAGCCGATATCAGCAAGCACGTTCAGCGATGGAAACTTCAGCAATGCCCGCCAGGAATGGGCAACCGATAGATGCAGGGCTCCTAAAAAGAAGCAGAGCGATGTCACGAACGCGGCGTCATTGAGTTGTGGAACGAGCGCGGGCAATCCCCACTGGCCAAAAAAAGTGCCGGTCAGCAGTCCCCAGATAACGGTACTGAGCCCCAGTAGATAGAAAAGGGAGACAGCCGTCTTCATCTCCCTGTCCATCATCATCTTTTTCTTCAGCCATATTGACAGCAGGAACGCTATTCCGATATATGCCAGTCCATACCCGGCATCACCAATGAGAATACCGAAAAATATGCTGAAAAATACCAGGAAGACCATGCTGATATCCATCTCATGATATCCGGGTGTCAGTCCCAGGAGTCCGAGAACTGGTTTAATCAGCTCGGCCCACCGGGAGTTGCGCAGGAGTGTTGGCACATTGTCCTCAAAGGAGGGTTCAGCGATGAGTATTCCCCACCTGTTGGTTTTGGCCTCACCAATGAGGTGGTCTGCCCGATCAAACGGGATGTATCCTGTTACATAGCTGAGTGCACCATCATTGCCCATCCCGGCCAGGACCTGCTGGAATTCGATCTCTTTCTCCAATTTCCGGTTCACTTCGGAAAGACTGTCATAGTACCCTGCGGAACTGGCGATCTCGGATGCAATGATCTCCGCGTTCCGGTTATTTTCATCGAGACGTGATCTGAGCGCGGAAAGCCCCTGTTCAGGGGGAATGACCTCCTGAAAGTCGCATTCGAACTGCCGTCGTGATATTCCCACGACGTTGGCGATGTCGCCAGCAGTACCTAGTGTCCTGACTACCACGTCATCGGGAAATTTCCCGATTTCCTTGACCGGAACCTGGTATAATTTCAGGTAAATACCCTGGTCTATCAGGGACTTTACCTGGTTTTGATCGATATCGCCCCATCGTTCCCATTCGGCAATCTGACCGATGATATTCCGTGCAGAGAGCTCGAGTTGTTCCTGTCTCCGTCCCATTTCAATGATACCGGTGGCAACCGCCATCCAGTCACCGCTCATCTGTCGTTGCGGCCGGGTTTTCCGCTCTGCCATGGATACCTTGTTCAGGACATCGAGTGAAGAATTGATCAGGGCAACCTTTTCCAGGAGTCCGGATATATCCCTGCTTTCAGGCAGATTCTGGTGTTCGACCTGCATAACACCCAGTTTTCTCAGTGCGGCTATGGTCGCTTCCGCATCCTTTGACTGGAAGATAACGGTGGCCTTTTTCATCGGTACGATCATTGTGCCACCTCTTCGAGGGCGGATTCCTCGATCTTGTTCTTGGCAATTTTACTCCGGCCGACAGCATTGGTCATCTGGTCGCCGATATAGATTTTAATGAGGCGTATTGCCTCCTTTGCCTCCGGGATTTTCACCTTCTCGAACAGGTTGACGCGCTGGGTAGTGACCCGCAGTTCCTGGTTCAGAACAGATATTCCCTGCTGGAGAACGCGCACTTCCTCACGCAGTGAAACGAGTTCCCGAAGTGTGTCGAGTCCCGTATCCAGCCAGAGCGGCATCAGAAACAAGTCATACTCAGCCGATCCGAACACAACACGTTCGAAGACCGGGATATCAACTCCGGCAATATTCCTCCTGGTGGTGATTACCATTTCGGGCTTCAGCCACTTCCTCACCCCTGGAACTTCGGACAGGAGCCCTGACCACACCTCTGACGATCGCCTCTGATCCGACAGCGATCGTTCCCTCTCCCGGAGAACGCCTTGCTGGTGCAGAATTTCAAGCTGGATCTGCTGCTTTTTCAGCTGCAGGGTAGGCAGAAACCTCTCGTATTGCCGCAGTGCATCCCTCTGGGTCTTCAGTTCACCCTGCGAAAATTTAATTTTCATGGTTTTCTGGCCAGTATTGATCGATCAGGGATCTCTTGATTCCCGTTTCCTCCGGCAGGAAGCAGTCGTGCAGAATCTCCCAGCCGAGGTCGAGCGCTTTCTCGAGGGGGATATTTACTTTCAGGGACATCATTTTTTCCTCGAAGAGTTTTCCGTATTTGAGGAGTTTCAAATCCCAGGCACTCATCTGGAATCCCATCGACTGTTTTTCCTGCGTTTCGCGATAATCGGCAAAGAGTTGGATCATGGAATCCATAATCGTCCGGTGGTCATCCCTGGTTTTCCCGTTCACGAGCTGCTTTAAGCGGCTCAACGAACCGAATGGTTCGATAACACCATTTTTGAGGTAAAATTGTCCCTCCGTGATGTATCCGGTATTGTCCGGAATCGGATGGGTAACATCGTCTCCCGGCATGGTGGTCACCGCAAGGATGGTGATCGAGCCTGCGGTCTCGAAATCAACCGCTTTTTCATACCGGGCTGCAAGGAGACTGTAGAGGTCCCCGGGATATCCGCGGTTCGAAGGTATCTGCTGCATCGTAATGGCGATCTCTTTTAATGCATCGCAGAAATTGCTCATATCTGTCAGCAATACAAGAACCCGTTTTCCATCGAGGGCGAAATGTTCTGCCACTGCAAGGCTGATATCAGGAACCAGCAGACACTCGACAACCGGATCGGCTGCCGTATGCATGAATATGATCGAATGGGAGAGTGCGCCGTGCTCCTCGAGAGTATCCCTGAAGAAGAGATAATCATCGTATTTTAAGCCCATCCCTCCCAGGATGATGATGTCAACCTCTGCCTGTGTCCCGATCCTGGCGAGAAGTTCGTTGTATGGCTCTCCGGAGATTGAAAATATCGGGAGTTTCTGGGATTCGACGAGTGAATTGAACACGTCGATCATGGGTATGCCGGTCCGGATCATTTTGCTGGGAATTATCCGCTTCACCGGGTTGACAGGCGGCCCCCCGATATCAGTCAGGTTTTCAGAAAGATCAGGCCCGTTGTCGAGAGGACGGCCGCTTCCGTTAAAGACCCTGCCGAGAAGCAAATCACCGGTAGCAATCCGCATCGGGTGCCCGAGAAACCGCACCCTGTCTCCCGTGGAAATGCCCCTGCTGCCTGCGAAGACCTGTAAGAATACCTGGTTCCCGTCAAGGCGGATCACCTGGGCGAGAGATGTTCCCCGGCGGGTTGTGACTTCTGCAAGCTCCGTATTACCGACGTTTTCAGCCCCGACGGTAATGACATCGCCGACAATCTGGTTTATGCTCGTATAGACTTTATACATGGCCGCCATCCTTCGATCGCACGAGGAGAAATGCCCGGATCTCTCTCTCGGTCTTTGTAAATTCATCACTCTGCCAGGGCGTCGAGTTCCAGCCCCGGAAGAGCTGTCTCAGCTGCTGGAAAAAACGGAGCGCTTCATCTTTGTTTCCAAAAACGAATTCCGTTTCAATAATACGGTGAATAAAATCAAAAATGTAGATCTGCCGTTCCCGGGAAGTTGCTTCATCTACCGGATCAAAGGCATTCTGCTGCAGGTAGACAAAATCGAAAAATTCAGCTTTGAGAAAATTCACATAATCATGGAGCGAGGTTCCTTCTTCACCGACGACTTTCATCATCTGGGCAATATCATTGCCTTTCCGCAGGATTCCCTGCCCTCTCTCCTTCTGTTCCTCATCGATGAAGCTCCTGTATTTGCTCCAGCTGATGAGCGGGTCAATGGCGGGATACCGTCGGGCATCGGAACGACTGCGGGAAAGGCCGTGGAAGGCACCAACGACTTTCAGTGTTGCCTGGGTCACCGGCTCCTCAAAATTACCTCCTGCAGGGCTGACGGCCCCGCCGATAGTAACCGACCCCGTTGAACCATCATGGAGACGAACCATCCCCGCCCGTTCATAGAATGAGGCGATTCGCGACTCCAGGTATGCAGGGAACGCCTCCTCTCCGGGAATTTCCTCCAGCCTTCCGGACATTTCACGCATGGCCTGGGCCCAGCGGGAGGTTGAATCCGCGAGAAGAAGCACATTGAGTCCCATCTGGCGATAGTATTCCGCAATAGTGACTGCCGTATAAACGCTTGATTCCCTCGCTGCTACGGGCATCGAACTGGTATTACAGATAATGACCGTGCGATCACTCAGCGGCCGGTTGGTTCTCGGGTCGGTGATGGCAGGGAACGTTCGTAACGTTTCAACAATCTCGCCCGCCCGCTCGCCGCAGGCAGCGATGATAACGATATCGACATCGGCATGGCGGCTGATCAACTGCTGTAAAACGGTTTTTCCCGCTCCGAAAGGACCCGGGATACAGTACGTTCCTCCCAGGGCAACGGGAAAGAGCGAATCTATCAGACGCATTTTGGTAACCAGGGGTTCACCCGGCTTAAGCCGCTCGGCATAGGCCTGAATCGGGATCTTCACGGGCCAGGTCTGACTTAAAAATACAGGATGAATTTTTCCGTCCTGATCTTTTACCTGGGCGACGGGCTGGCGTATCGTGAACCTGCCGGCATTTTCAATTGATACAAGATTGTAATTTCCTGTCAGGGTGAACGGGACCAGGCAGTAGTGGCGGAATATTTTCTCTTCCACAAATCCGATTTTATCTCCCGCCTTCACCCTTTCTCCGGGTTTTTTCAACGGAGTGAATTCCCACGTTTTCGATTCCGGAAGTCCTGTAACATAAACCCCTCTCTGCAGGAAAAAACCGCATTGCTCGGCGATCTCCGGCAGGGGATTCTGGAGACCGTCGTAGATCTGGCCAAGCATTCCCGGGCCGAGCTCGATCGACAGGAGTTCGCCGGTAAATTCAACGTCCTCTCCGATTTTTAAGCCGGTGGTCGCCTCATAGACCTGCATCTCGGCAAGATTGCCACGGACACGGATGATTTCGGATTTCAGACGCTCATCCCCGTGCCGGATATATGCTACTTCGTTCTGCATGACGGGAGTATCAAAAGATACGGTAACCATGTTGCCGTTGATTTTCATGATTCTCCCCTGTGACAGCGCAGTCATTCACTCCACCCCGGGTGCCAGCGCCTCCCGGAGCAGGAGGGCTGCATCTGCACTTCGTATTCTCTCCCAGCGGTGGAGTATCTGCAACTTGTAAGCATAGGTAATCAGGGCGTCCAGATCGAAATAGTGGGCTTTGGCGAGTTCATCCAGGGTCTTCCAGCGGGTCTCGTCGAGCACCCTCTCACCTTCAAGCAATGAAGGGCTCATCGTTGCCGCAATAACGACGGGGGCGGGGGAAGGTCCGGGATACGTGTCCGGGCGGAGATAGCGTCCAGCCTCGATGTGCCGCCGGCCAGCCCGCACCTTTACCAGCTCGTTCCTCAACGTGGTATCGAACCGGATCCACTCCTCAATGAAGTGATGCCGTCTGCCTTGTTCCGAGTAGTGTTCGGGTTGTGGCAGGGTTCTCAAGATCTGATAATCTTTTTCCGGGATGAACCGGTGGCATGCTTCAAGGAACTGCTCGAAGGAAAATGGCGGTTTCATTCCGAATTGCAGCGTTGGCAGGCTCGAGAGCAGGTAAGGGTAAAAATCCGCCATCTTCGTTCAGTCCTCCACTTCCCCCTGAAGTATCTTTTTCAACTTCGGTTTGAGGCAGGAAACGATATATTCTGCGAGTGCACGGTCGGAAAAATCATAGGAGGATCTTCCACCGTCAAAACTGATGGTAAACCCGCCCTGGATATCTCCTCTTTGCCGTAAGGAAATATCTCTCTCTGTTTCCTTCCGGAGTCTGTTCAGGTAATGCTTTTCCAGAAGTTCCAGATCGTTACCATTGACCATGACGATAACTTCGGTCCGCTCCGCGGTGGAATAATTTCTGATCAGTTCCGTGAGGAGTCCGGAGATTACTTCCGGGGTGAGCGCCTGCCGGGTGTCTGCAACTACGATTCGTTTGAGCATGGCGTTGATCTCTTCTCGTAAGGTGAGAAGGAGATCTCTTCCTGCCTGGGCGAGCAGCGCCCTTTCTCTCTCATCCTCGCGGCGGATCCTCTCATGGGCGGCGGAGATCATCTCTTCAACCTCGATCTTTGCCTGGTTGAGAATCGCATCGGCTTTCTGCTGTGCTGCAGATTCAATGAGTCGGGCCTTTTCCTCCGCAGCCCTGATGCCTTCCTGGTTTATTTTCTCAATGAGGTCGCTGATATCTTCCGGCATTGAAGAGACTCATCTCCCTCGGGTTTTCATCAAGAACGTTATCATCCCTATCCCATTCCAAACACCGACATTGAAAGTCCGATCGATCCCGGACTACAGTGCTTCCGTGAATCCAGTTCATGCTGAATCACGGGCACCAGAGAACCCGGCAATCTCCATGCATCACATCAGGATATTACTCATCATATACATTCCTCTCTTGCATAAGAGCCGGGCGTCCGACCCCTTCTCCTCATCGGCATCGAAAGATACCTTTATTTTGTTATTTGCTAACATATAGCATGATAAATGGTAGCAAGGAGGGGTGTTCATGCTAGAACTTGACGCGGTGACAAAAAAATTCGGCGGGCTGGTTGCGGTCAACGCAGTGGACCTCCATGTCGGCGAGGGAGAGATCCTGGGGCTTGTCGGGCCGAACGGTGCGGGGAAGACCACGCTCCTGAATCTGATATCCGGTATTTACCGCCCGGACGGTGGAAGGATCCGCTACCGCGGTGAGGAGATATCCCACCTTTCCATGGATCGTGTCTGCCGGAAAGGTATTGCAAAGACATTCCAGCACACGCATTCCTTCCCCGGTCTTACCGCCCGTGAAAGCGTCATGATCGGATCCCTCTTTGGCAAAAGCCACCATCCTACAATGGATGAAGCCTCGCGGGAGGCTGCGGAACTCCTCGATCGGGTCGGGTTTCCCCGGGAACGGATTGATATGCCCCTCTCAAACCTGAACGTAATTGAACTCCGGAGAACCCAGCTTGCCCGGGCCCTTGCCTCACGCCCGAAAATCCTCCTCCTCGATGAAATGATGACCGGTCTCAACCCAAGCGAGAGCGGAGAGGCAGTTGCGCTCATCAAATCTCTCCGCGACGATGGTCTCACTGTCGTCGTGATCGAGCATGTCATGCGGGTTATTCTCGGGGTATCCGATCGCCTGGTGGTTCTCGACAGGGGAGAGAAAATTGCAGAGGGAGTCCCTGACCGGGTTGTGCGGGACAAGCGGGTAATAGATTCGTATCTTGGCGAACGATATGCATGAACGTTCCTGTGTCACCCCTCCTGGAGGTTCGTAACCTCTCAGTCTTTTATTCCGGTCTCCAGGTGCTCTGGGATGTCTCCCTCTCGGTTGATAGCGGGGAGATTGTTACCATCCTCGGCGCAAACGGCGCCGGTAAAACCACGCTCGTCCAAAGCATCTTCGGGCTGGTCGGGGAACGGCATGGGCAGGTCTTCTTCGGGGACACCGATATCACCGGCCTTCCTGCTTATGATGTGGTGACCAGGGGGCTCTCCCTGGTCCCGGAAAAGCGGGAACTTTTCCCCAAGATGACGGTCATCGAGAACCTTGAACTCGGCGGCTTTCCCCGGCCGGAGAAGGCAGCCGGTTACAATGAGATGTTTGCGCTCTTCCCTATCCTTGAGGAGCGGAAAGACCAACTTGCCGGGACGCTCTCGGGAGGTGAGCAGCAGATGCTTGCCATCGCCCGTGCACTCATGGCCCGGCCTTCCATGCTCGTCCTGGATGAGCCGTCACTCGGCCTCTCACCGCTGCTGGTGTCGACAGTCCTTGATGCGGTTGGAACGCTCAACCAATCAGGTCTCTCCATTCTGCTGGTCGAGCAGAATGTCCAGCACGCCCTGGAGATCTCACACCGGGGCTACATCCTTGAGAACGGAAGGATCATCAGGGAAGGCTCTTCTGAAGAACTGCTCCACGATGACCAGATCCGGGCAGCATACCTGGGTATCTGAATCGCCCTGCCAGTCTGTGCCCGGGCATGTTCTTCACCTCGTTTCTCTCTCGAGTATCTGGCTAAGAAGACCGGTTCATTTTATGAGGTCGATTAAAAAAGGAGGTGCCGGGATGTCGGGGAGATCAGGATGTCTTCTGCCTCCCCTCGAAATACTTCCTGACCCGGTCCGGCAGGGAGATGAGCCCTTTTGGCAGGAAGATGATGATCAGGACCAGCAGCAGGCCTATGATGATGAAGCGTGCGTAGGTAATTCCGAGACTCTGGAGACCGTCCCACAGGACGGTGATAACGATGGTCCCTACGATAGGGCCGGCAAGTGTCCCGAGCCCGCCGGAAATGGAATAGATGATCGGCCAGAATGAGATATCGACACTGAAGATCTCGGGAGTGATGTATCCCATGTGGTGGATCTCGAGCGCCCCGGCAATCCCGGAAAAGTACGCACTGACCACAAAGGCAAAGAGGCGGTACCTGACCGGGTCGATGCCTGCGGCCCGTGCCTCCATCTCGTTCTCCCGTATGGCGGCGAAGGCCAGCCCAACCCGTGATCTAAGAATCAGCCAGAAGAACAGGATAATAAGTGCAGCAATGAGGACGATGGAATAGTACTCGACGAGCAGGTAGTTTGGGACAGTAGAACTGATCAGCCGTGGCGCGGCAATCCCGTCCCACCCGCCGGTTACAGTGGCAAACTGGCTCACCATCAGGGTCTGGATGATTATGGCGAATCCGAAGGTCACCATGGCCAGGAACCACTCCTTCAGGCGTACACAGATCACTCCAATGAAAAGGCCAACGAGGGCCGCGGCTCCGCCACCGACGAGCATGGTTAAATACGGGGAGATGCCGCTTGCCGAGGCCACCATGGCGGAGATATATCCCCCAAGTCCGAAGAAGGCTGCATGCCCGAGCGACCCCTGTCCGGTGTAGGTGAGGAAATTCCAGGATGAAGCATAGATGATGAAGATGACCATCAGGATAAGGAGGGTCAGAATATAGAGGTTCAGCCCGAAGATGAGGGGCAGAATAATGGCCATGATTAAGAGAAAAATGATTCCATAGAGCCTGGTCTTTTTAGACTCAATGCCCAGGGTTTTATTCATATCAATCATTCGGCCGACTCCCCGAAGATCCCTGTGGGGCGGATGATCAGCACAAGGATCAGGATAATGAAAGATACCGCGTCTTTCCACGCACCGCCCAGAGTGAAGATAGCAAAGTTCTCGGCGATACCATAAATGAGGCCGCCGATAATCGCGCCGGGAATGCTGCCGAGTCCTCCGATGATCACGATGGCAAAGGCCTTGATCGCCGGAATCGAACCCATATAGGGGTTGAATACCTGGCCGCTCACCACCCAGAGCGTCCCTGCTGCCCCGGCAAGTCCTGCGCCGATCCCGAACGAGAGCATATCCATCCGCTCGACGTTGATACCCATCAGCATAGCGCCTTTCCGGTTCTGGCTGGTCGCCCGCATTGCTTTGCCAAGCCGGGTTTTCCGGAGAAAGAGATACAGGACGATCAGGATGAGGATGGTGGTAATAATGATGATCAGGTAATCAAGGGGCATGTTCACCCCAAAGATCGAGATGGTGATCTTTTCGTAGGGGCTATGGATGATCCTCCACTCATCGGTCCAGATGAGAGCTGCCGCATTCTGGATGATGTAGATGAGACCGATGGAGATGAAGATCTCATTCAACTTTCCGGTACCGAGGATCGGCCGGAAACAGAGGCGCTCGATAATGATACCGGCAAGAATGAGGGTGGGAACCGATGCCGCCAGCAGGACATACGGGTTGAACCCGGAGAGGGCATAGAAAGTAAAGGTGATGTATGCGCCAAGCATGAGCAGTTCGCCATGGGCAAAGTTCACCACCTTCATCACACCGAAGATGAGGTTTAACCCGATGGCAAGGAGAATGTAGATACACCCTGCATACAGCCCCCAGATCAAAACCTGGAGTACAACATCGATTCCTCCTGCCATAGATCAGCATCCACCTTCCGTACTAAAAAGGATGATTATTTATCCCTGCCCGGGTGTATACCAGTCAGGGAGCACGAAATCGGTCTCTTTTAATGAATCCGGCCAGACGATGACCGGACGTGTTTCACCGGCATCCTGATCCCATTTCAGCTGTGCCAGGTAGAGGTCAAACTTGCTCTCCCTGAAATCATCAGAGAAGACGATAGTGCCGTCCTTCATAACCTCGATCATCTGGGGAATCTCCAGGTCATTAAGGGCGTCACGGACTGCATCTTTATTGAGCGTTCCCGCATTCTCGACAGCCTGGGTCCCGACGAATACTGCTTCATAGGTTGCAACACCCATCATGCCGGGGAATCCGTTCCAGCGGTTATCGAAGTTCTGGATAAAGGCTGCGTGGGCGGATTCTGTCTCCTTCGGAGCAGCATACGGTGAGAACCGGCTCTGGAGCATCATGTATTCTCCGTAGGTTCCCACACCTTTGTAGAAGTCGGGATCGTCATTACATTCGATGGCAAAGAAGATGGTGTCCAGTCCGACATCCCGGCGTCCCTGCTGGATGAGCGGGACCAGCTCGTTGAGGAAGGTAACCGTGTATACCGCATCGGGGTTGGCCGCCTTGACCGATGTCAGGGCTGTCCTGAAATCGGATTCACCCATCTTGAAGCTCGCTTCTGCAACGACCTCTATGGGAAGATTATAGTTCTTTATATGATTATGGACGGCATCCCGCTGCCCGGTGCCAAACGATGTGTCCTGGTAGATGATGGCCAGCCGCAGCGGCCGGTCTGCAGAGAACCCGAACTTGTCATTAATAGCCGGGCGCATCTCCCGATCGATAAAGAGCATGATGGCCTCGGCGGAATCCTCGGCATTCGGCCGGTGGAAGAACATGGTACTGGTATCAATATCCGTCCTTCGCGACACCGCTGAGCTCGAGGCCCCGGATATGATGTAGGGTACCTTGTGCTCGGCAACAATTGACTGGTGGGCGGAGACCACGGCACTCGAGAATCCACCGACAAGGAAGTCGACGTTGTCCTGGGTGATCAGCCGGGAAACCGCTTTCTGTCCGCCTTCACGGGTTGACTCATCGTCACCCTGGATAAGGCGGATCGGTATCTTCTTTCCGAGATCGGCCACATAGACACCGCCGTCTGCATTTATTTCATCAGCAGCAAGGACAGCTGACTGCCAGATATCTTTCCCGGTCGTGCTTGCCGGCCCCGTCATCGAGGCCACGACGCCAATCTTCAGCTCATCAGTTGCTGCCTGTTGCTCGGTGCATCCGGCAAGCAGTGCAAAGCCGATGCAGAGGAGGCATATCACAAGAAATTCCTTTTTCATGGTTCTCCTGCCTTGAACTATGCTATGTTATAGCATGA
The DNA here is from genome assembly GCA_013415575.1 of Methanomicrobiales archaeon. GTDB lineage: Archaea > Halobacteriota > Methanomicrobia > Methanomicrobiales > Methanospirillaceae > UBA9949. The sequence goes on from JAAEES010000001.1 coordinate 27,773, forward strand.
CACGTTGGAGGATAATGAAAATAAAGATTGCTATTCGACTGCTGACTGTGAGAATTGATATTTTAAGACCGGAAATGAGTGAAAATAAGTAAGCTCCTCATTTCATTGACCCGTGTGAAATATATTTTTGTATGACCGGCCCCCGCTATAATCGCGCAGGACAGGGCTGCCCGGACCGGATCCCCCGTGCCCTCCCGTGGTTGTGCGTATGGGGGCAGGACAAAATTCTGCGGGAGATGAGATGAGCCCAGGCATCATGAACGGTTAAAGTGGTTGCAGGAGACGTCAGACCCTGGTGATTGACGACAGCCATGCCTGTGAACCTTCCGGTCTTGTGTGGCTCTCAAAGACCGCGGCCCTGATCTCATTGATTCTCCACCCATCAGAAAAAGCAGCCTGTATCTCCTTTTTTGCAATCCGGCGGGGGCCGTATCCTGCAGGCTCAAGCTCGCTAAAGGCAAGCATGAAATAGGTTCCTCCCGGTTTCAGGACCTCAGATAAGTTCCACACAAAACAAGGGCGCTCGGTGTCAGAAAGGGTATGAAACAGGCCGGAATCGATGACGATGTGAAAGGTCCTGCCGATCTCGTACAATTTGAGTGTATCCTTTACGAGGAACGTTGCAGTAATGCCTCGTTCTTCCGCCCTCCTCCGGGCGATTGCTATCGCTGACGGTGCCGAATCCACCCCCCAGACATCGTGGCCGCGGCCCGCCAGGAAAAGGGCATTTTCCCCGGTCCCGCACCCCACATCAAGCACGTCTCCGGAAATCTTCCCAGATTCCTCAAGGCGCACGAACTCTCGCTGTGCCCTCCCGATATCCCACGGCGGTTTACCGTGGTAGGCCTTTTCAAAAAAATCCATTCTGCATGGTTGATTGCCTACAGGGGATGAAGACGCTTTCGATGAAGGGAGAATGAGGGGATGAATCAACCCATCCTGCCGATCCAATGCCGCTGCAGCGTGAATATGAAGAACAAATATTATTTTGACATGAGGATAAAAGAGATTTTGCCGTTACTAATTACCAAGCGTGATCTATATTAATATAAGTCCCTGATGCTATCCTACACGTATGGCAAGCTGGCTTCTTACACTTGGAATTATTTTCATCGTCATCGCGATTATCCTGATGCTGCTCGGATTTGTCGGAAAGATCGCCTGGACGATCGGAAAATGGCTGATTATTATTTTCATTGTCCTGGCTCTCGCCTCATGGGTCTTTTCAATTATTTAATTTTTTAGCCGAGCTCCGGTACACTTCTGATACGTATTCCATACGCTGGGTTATTTGGAGATCTCTGGATATTCTCGGCGGGGTTGCTCTGTTTCAAACCAGATAAAGGGGGCTGCCTGTTGTGAACCATCAAGAAGGGTAAGAAAGACTTTCCAGGGCGTTATGACTTCAGCGCAGGGACAGGTGCGGATTTTCAGGCAGATGATACGACGGGTAAATAGAGATTGTTATGTATCAGTATTGCCAATCCTATAGGTTATGTTTGGATTGCCGGATGTCACCGTCTTTACCGTAGGAGGGGCCTTCCTGCTCAGTATCGTGGCGCTCGCTCTCTGGGCGCTCTGGTGGAAGGAGGTCCCGCTATGATCGATCCTCTTGAAATTACGCTCGTGATCCTTTATTTTCTCGCCTTGATCGGAATAGGGATCTGGGCCTCGAAGAAAATCCAGAATATGTCCGATTACGTGGTCGCCGGCAGATCACTTGGGTTCTGGGTTTTTACCTTCCTCATGATCGGCTCGGTCTGTTCCGGCATGTCACTGCTCGGGGTATCGGGTCTCGGATATAAATTTGCATGGCCCACCATATGGGAGCAACTGGCAGTACCGCTCTCGATCGCATTCTGCATCATCTTTTTCGGAGTGAAGATGTATGCGATCTCAAAACGGAGCGGCTTCATCACCGTACAGGACTACTTTGCCCAGCGGTTTGAGAGCCAGAAAACGCTCCGCGGGCTCTCCGCCATTTCAGGAATTGTGGTATCTATGATATACCTTGCCGGTCAGTATACTGCCATCAGTATCGTCCTGATGTGGCTCTTCGGCCTCCCGCACTGGGTGGCATTGCTGATCGGAGCGGCAATCGTTACGGTCTATACCGTAATCGGAGGACTCTATGCCGTTGCATGGACCACCCTGGTGCAGGGCCTGATCCTCCTTTTCGGCGTGGTGATTATGGCGCCAGTGGTGATCTCCGCTGCCGGGGGATTCACCGCTGTGAATGCCTACCTCGGGGCCCTGAATCCGGCCTCGGTTCTCCCCTGGTCGACTGGTCCCGGAGCGGTCTTCACCCCCGAATATATCGTCTCCTTCTTCCTGCTTCTCACCATCGGACTTGCCTGTGCCCCGCATGTCATTAATAATGTGCTTGCCGTCAAGGATGCGAACTATTTCAGGTGGACACCACTTGTGGCATTCCTGATCTACGGAGTGGTGATGTTTTTCCTCAAGTTTGCCGGGTTTGCCGGAGTGGTCCTGGTGAATGAAGGGCTCGTGAGCCTTCCGGATGTGAAGAACGCTTCGGATTTCATATTCGTCTACGGGGTCCAGCATGCGTTCGGGAGCCTCGCCCTCTGGGGAATCTTTGCAGTTATTGTGCTCGCCGCGGTGATGTCCACGACAGACCGGCTGATGCTGACGATCGGGACCTATTTCTCCTGGGATCTCTACAAAAAGATCCTGAAACCTGATGCATCAGAAAAATCTGTCCTTGCCGTGAGCAGGATCTCGGTCTTTGCCGCTGCAACCATCACCCTCGTCCTGGCCCTAAACCCGCCTGAAATGCTGGTGTGGTTAATATGGGCCGGGATCGGGATCATGTTTGCCACCTTTGCCGTTCCCCTGCTTGCCGGCCTGTACTGGCGGCGCGCCACCCGGGAAGGAGCGATTGCGGCGATGTCCCTCGGCCTGGTATCTTCACTTGCGTTCGGAGCGGTCACCTATTTCAGAATAGCCCCACTTCCGGTTCATTTCTCTCTTTACGGGTTCATAATAGCGGTGATTGCCATGATCACCGTCAGCCTGCTCACCAAGCCTCACAGTAAGGAAATCCTCGATGAGACCATGACCGGCTGGTTTATCCAGCCTCGATAACCGACCCTCTTTTTCCGCCGTGCTCGGGATGAGGACCGTAGAGACTGTGCGGCATGGTGCCCGCCCTTGTCCGGTCGGGGAATTCACATTTCACTCTCTGTTATTGTCGATTATTCTCGAAATTTTAATCCTTGAATATACGAATAACGGCTAAATATACTCCTTTTTCAGAGCATTATTGCATGCGCGCTTGCCGGATCCGGGTCGGTAATCAAAGGGTATAAAAACAAAAACAAGAACAAATTATAAATAGTAGTATCAACTATAGGAATCTGCCTCAGAGTGGATACTGCTGGGGAAACGTGCAGCGATTGGATGAGTCACCCGATCAAAACGGCTTGACGATCTCGTGGCGACGGAGAAATCTGATCACTGGGCCGAACAAATGTTCAACAGGCACGATGCCGGAATGGAATGAGTCTGTCATATCAAAACGGCTTGACGATAGACAGGCGACGGAAAAATTCCCTTACCGGGGCCGGACAAATGTCTAAGGAACATGATGCCATACTACCACGAATTCACCTGACAAAACGGCGGAAGTCGGGTGAGTGGCAAAGACGTGGTATCGTGGGGCCGAACACAGGTTCCTGGTGAAAATTCCTCCTGGGGCAACTGTTATTCTGCTGCCATGATGTGGTTTTAATTCAGGTTGTTCCCTTATCGTATCAGTGATGAGGAGGATTTTCCGGCGCCCCCGCCTCGTAGTGAGCAAATGCATCGGGTTTGCGCACGCTCCGGATTGTGAGGACCGGAGATACCGATCATCTCATCCAGCCCGAGACAGGGAGGGATGTGAGTAAAGAGATCACAACCTTTACACGACAGTTTTTGGAATCGCTCCCTGAAGTGGACGGCTTTATCCTGAAAAACAAATCACCGACCTCGGGGCTGCGGGATGCGAAGGTGTATCCCTCTGCCGGAAAATCTGCACCGATCGGCCATGGTCCGGGCTTCTTCGGCCGGATGGTGCTGGAGAGGTATCCCCTGCTTCCCGTGGAAGATGAGGGGAGGCTGCGGAATGTGCGTATCCGGGATCACTTCCTGACAGGTATTTTTACACTTGCCGATTTCAGGGAAGCGAAAACCCGGGAGAGAATCAGCGATCTTGCGCGGTTCCATACCGAGAATGAATACCTCCTCCATGCCCACAGCCGGAGGTTACAGAAGGAAATGGGAGTCATCGTCGCCAATCCGGAGGGACTTCCTCCTGGGTTGCTGTTTGAACAGTACGGGGTACTCCTGGGGCGTGCCCTTGCACATCCTCCTTCATACCGCACCACTATCGATGTCCTGTTCCACGCCATGGGGCACTTCCGGGAGCGGATTAGCACAGGTGAGCATGACTTTTTTCTGCGATCACTTGAACGGTACCGTGATGGCAGGGCTTCGGTCTGTGCACCGAAGAATATCATAGCGCTGTGGATCGAACGTTACGATGAAGAGGACCTGCGGAACCAGACTTTCTTTGCCCCGTTTCCCGAAGACCTTATCGAACCTGCACCGGCAGAGACGGATCGTGGTCGGGACTTCTGGAAGGAAGAGGACTGAAGAGAAAAGCCGGTGAGAAAAGGAAAGGTGGCATCTCAGGAGGTCTCGGCCCTGCCCTGTTCAGGGCAGGACGTCAACCAATGGACTGAACGTTCATTCGGTGACTTAGTTGGACACTAATACACCTGCTATAGTGTGGATACGAATGATTATTAAACCTTTTGGATTTTTCCGGAGGGAATCGGCGGAAGATACTGTGGTTCCGGACGAAAACAAGCATTCTTCACGGATTCTTCTCTTTTCCTCAGGAAAAATGCACCTCATCCACTTCCACAGCACGATCCGGACCCTTTCAGGAGCCTCTGCCAACAGGACTGTCCTCCCTGTCACAGGGAAGTGACGGTGCCTGACATGATCATCTCTTTCATCGTTCCCAGGCCCTCCCTGAATTCGTCCAGGTATTCCTGCATGGAGAGACTTCCCTCCGGGAATGGGCAGTCGAGGTCGTACAGGCGTTCAATGGTCGGCCTGGTCGGAAGGAGGAGGTCAAGGGACACACCCGACCTGATGCAGGCCCGCTCCATTGCCTCACGGAAAATACCGATGCAGTACGCGATCCGGGCCCGGTAGATGTCCCGGGTTTTTTCAAGGAAGAGGGAGAGCCGTTCGGTCTCTATCTCGAGAAAATCCTCACGTATCCGTTCATCCGGGCACCTCCCGAGCATATACTGGTAGTGGGCGAACGGATACATACGCTCAAGCTCAGCCGGAACCACCCCGCAGGTACCAAACACAATGATCTGGTACTCATCATCATCGAGCACCAGGGTGATAATTTTCCGAAAGAGCCGGTGGCTTGGGCTGCTGCTGTAGGGTTTCCGGAGAGCACAGGGGATAAAGATGGCGATGTCCCGTGGAGCAATCGGATAATCGTTCACAATAAAGCGGAACGCCTCTTCGAAAGCAGGATGGTAAAAGGGGGGGTCGGTCAGGGGGCCCTGCATCATTCCCACATGTTCTCACGTGACGGGAGAAGAACATTCTCCCCGCTGAGGGAACGGGAACACAGCTACTGCATACGAATATATCCCCTTGAGAGAAGATCGGAGAGCCAGCGATCAAGGTAATCGGCAAGCTCATTCTTCGCTTTCAGATCCACTCTTCCCGGTTCAGGATACACCATCCTCCTTCCCGAGCGATCCTGGAACGTGAGGGGTTCGGCCGTCCTGTTCTGGTGAAAGACCCGGATCTCCATGTCAGGGTCTGCAACGACCGCACCGTCGATGACCGGGTTATGTGAGAGGGCATAGACGTCACTTTCGACACGGTCGATGCAGAGCGGCAGGTAAGGGGGGTTCTCGATTACCGCATATTGGTTTACGGATAAGACTCCCACCTTCTCAAGTTTGTCATAGATGCTCCGGTAGATATCTCTCACACACAATCCCTGCCTTTCTATCGGTTATATCGGTGAGAACCTAAAAAAATCTTGTCCAGAGGTGCCGGCAGGTTTCAGAACGGGCCCGTACAGGATGAAGGGTATGAGCAGCTGCTGCTCGTCACGATACATTCTGCGGATAATTCTTAAAGATGTCCGGAAAGGATGCGGATTCCGATGAGAATGAGGATGATTCCTCCGGCAATCTCCACCGATCTTCCGAAGCGGGAAGCGAGACGGCCGCCGACCATCACTCCAGCGAATGCGAAGAGCAGGCTGACCAGACCGATCATGAGTGCCTCGAATATGATTCCGGAAGAGATCAGAGCAAGGGAAAGTCCAACCCCGAGGGAATCGATACTGGTGGCGATTGAAAGGAGGAGGAGCACCGGCATCGAAAGATAATCTCTCCTCCGTTCTTCCTCCCCCGAAAAACCCTCGACGATAACCTTTCCACCGATGAGCGAGAGAATGATAAAGGCCGCCCAATGATCAAACGATGCGATGACCGGGGCAAGCCAGGTTCCAGCCAGCCACCCGAGCAGTGCCATTCGTTTTCCCGGAAGAGATGGTAGTTCCCGCAGCCAGGGAGACGGCAAAACAGTCCATGGCCAGCCCGATGGCAACCAGCAGGATGACGGAAAACTCCATCCTTCTAATGTCGATACATGAAGTATATCTCTTTTCGTAATTGGAAAGAAACGAATCGTTCGATGCTGGAGCCTGACGTAAAGAAAATTATTTGACCGCACCGAAGAAATTATTGCCATGCCATAACATGACAGGGTGAGCGGTCATTGTAGCAGAAGACTATGATTCAATGTACCGGCAGTCAATCGAGGATCCCGGAGAATTCTGGGGAAA
>JAAEES010000185.1 GCA_013415575.1 Methanomicrobiales archaeon
GTTTCTGGTCGGACGGTGACCATCAGCACCGAAGGAAGTACCGTAGCAACGGTCACGACTGTTTCGGGGAGATTCGACGTCAGTTATTTAGAAACTGGCGGCAGCCAGCCCTATGTCGCGACCTTCGCTGGTGATGATCAATACCTGCCATCTGAATCCAGCACAGTATATTCCGACCTGCTACCACTAGTCTAAGGGAATGGATGCTACCCCGCGGCATACCACCGATGTATTACAGTATAAGACTCGGTGATAGTAGCCGCCATCGTAGACGACCATGGGACGATAGTAGAGAGCTTCCCTGATACAGGGGGGCACGCCAGGCGCGGGCTCGTGCCATCCCCCTCTGTTCATTTGGCCTTTTTCCCTTCTTCTTCGATCTTTAAAAGGGAAACAGGATCAGAACCGGCCCACCGGAGCTCATTATTATACTTGGTAAGGATAGAACTCATTGAACAGAGGATGTTCATGAACCAGAAGACTCTCATTATCGTGATCGTCGCGGTGGTAGCGGTTATCATCGTGGTCGGTCTGTGGCTGGCCGGGGCGGCCGGGTCCGGACCGCTCGCGGGAACGATTTGTGACAACTGTGAGATGGGCCCCACTCCCCCCATTCAGCTCAGAACATTCCTGACATTTTCTGCGACGCAGATTGTGGGTTGCGAGGACGGTTTGCAGGGACGTTGGATTCAATTCTCGGGAACCCTGAAGGACATTAATAACAATCTCCTTCCCAATCAGGGTGTGCTCATTTACGATTCATCGGGTTCCAATGTCGTAACATCCTTCACCACCGATCAGAATGGCGCGTTCTCCGGCCAGAAGGCTGTGAATCAATGCTGCCCGATCACGTACTACGCGGTATTCGGAGGCGATGCGCAGTACCAGGGTTCCCGATCAACCACGGCATCTGTACCGGCATCCAACTACTGCAACCAGTGATTCCCCAGCGGGTTCCATTCCTCACCCTCTTTTCTCCCGATGGATGCGGAACCCAAGGATCATCCTTCCACGAGTCGGAGGGGAATTGCATGGATCCCGATAAAGACCAGGGAACGCCACGGGCGTATACCGGTACGAACCGTTTTCCTTCGTGCACCGAAAAGAGGATCTCCCCGGCTCAGGGCAAATCACCGTTTCTTTTGGTATCCCGAAGTATCCGACAATATCGCATATCGTCCTCTGCGGGATTTACTGCCCGTGCATGTTCCGGATAATAAAACAAAGTCTATCCACCTTGGCATCAATGTGGGAAACCACTGCCAGTTCATTGAACCGATTTTTATTCCCGATACAAATATCTGCATTATCAGATAGTAGTACCCTCTATGAGTGTTCTCGATCAGGAAAAGGTGGAAAGGATAAAAAACCAACTTAAGTGGCATCCGAGGGGAATGACCATCTCAGCCCTCTCCTCAAAAATGAAGATGAACCGTAATCTCATGGCCAAATACCTCGATGTACTCCTGATCTCGGGACAGGTAAGAATGGATATTATCGGGAACGCAAAGGTCTATTCTCTTTCACACCGGGTTCCAATATCCGGGATGCTTGAATTTTCATCCGATCTCGTGATAATGCTCGATTCAGAGAAAAAAATCCTGCAGGTGAATGAACCATTGCTCAAGCTCCTGAATGAGGACAGGGGATCGCTTCTCGGAAAACGTCTCGAGGAAACCAATAATGCTTTTTTGCAGGATGTGCCGGTTGGCGTTGATATCGATGCACGGGAACAGTTGACAGAAATGAGCTGTATCCTGCATGACGAGAAGCGCTACTTCCGGATAAAACAGATACCGACAGCGTTTGAGGACGGAACCCAGGGTTTAACGCTCCTGATCGAGGATGTTACCGCACAGATGAAGTACCGGTTGATGCTCGAGCTGCGAGAGGCAACATACCGGAGAATTGTCGAGGACCAGCCGGAACTCATATGCCGTTTTCTGCCGGATTTTTCCATCACATTTTCGAATATGGCATGTTCCAATTTTTTCAACGTGCCATATGATACCATAAGGGGTACCAATCTGCTCTCTTTTTTCAAAGATGATGATGCCCAGAAGATCAGGAGTTGTCTCTCCTCCCTCAGGCCCGAAATGGCAATCACAACCTGCGAAGTGCATGCGGTAATCTCCTACGGAAATGATCTGAGTTATCCCTGGCTGGCATGGACATTTCATGCGTTGTATGACGATTCAGGAAATCTACGCGAAATCCAGGCAACAGGTCGAGACATCACAAAGGAAAGGATCCTTGAAGATAAACGGATCAGGGAGGCTTCCAATCAAAAAGCGGAGGAATGTGAGAAACGGTATCGCACCCTCGGGCAATACATGAATCTGGGATTCTACCGAAGTACCGCAGATCTGCCGGGTCACTTTGTCTGGGGAAACACGGCACTCATCAATCTTCTCGGGTATAATTCCATGCTCGAACTCCAGGGAATCAATGTCATCGAGCTTTTCACCGATCATGACATGCGGAAGGAACTTCTTGACGAATTAAAGCGGAATGGATTCGTAAAAAAGAAAATTCTCTCCCTGAGGAGAAAGGATAGCAGACCCAT
>JAAEES010000029.1 GCA_013415575.1 Methanomicrobiales archaeon
CCCGTCAACTGACTTGAGGACGATGAGGTCAAGTGAGAGAGAAGCTGCAACCCAGGCTGCAATGGTATCTGATGTTACTGCCCAGGTGTGCGGAAGGGGGTCGGCATCCCTGAGCAAGAGATAGGGCAGGAGCACCTCAAGGGTGTCCGGAACATGCAGAATTGTGGCAGGAGAAATTCCCTCCGCTGATACAAGCCAGCCAAACTGCTCCATGGCGCAGATAGCCATCCAGTGTGCGGCATCAGCCTCCACAGGGGTCTCCCTGACAAGACGGGCGAACCTGCCTCCTCCCGGGACGATGAGGGCAGGGCGCCGGCAGGAACGAAGCACATCGAGGAGAGGCCTGAAATGATCAGCAAGGCTCCCCCCCATCTTCACCACCACCGGATCTTCCATGCAATGAGATATCATTTCGCGGGATTAATAACCCGGGCCCTCGAACCGGTGTGCTATGCGCAGGCTTTTCCTTCTCCTGATCCTGCTGCTCATCTCGCCGGGTGCTGCGCTCCAGATCATTGAATTTTGTCCAGACCCGTACCTTCCCGGTGATCCTGATGAGTATCTGGTCCTGGAAGGGACAGGCAGCCTCGATGAGGTTGTTATATCGGACGGCGAGGGGGGATTCCGGTTCCCGGCCGGCTCCCGCATCTCGGGACAGCTGGTCATAGCCCGGAGCGGCGCGGCGTACCAGATGACACATGGACGAGATCCTGATTTCGAAATCTATGATTACAGTGCATCGGTGCCCGAAATTGTCAGGAGTGGGAATCTCCAGCTCTCAAACAGCGGCGATCAGCTGATGCTCTACGAAGGCAACCGACTGTCGCAGGAGATCGTATGGCCGCGGGACGTTGAGGCGCGGCAGGGCCAGATCCACTTCCTTGAAGGAGATACCTGGGATCCCCGCGTGCTGATGATCGGGCAGTCGCGGTTCGCACCTGCGGTCTTTACCGGGGTTGACGGGGTGGCTTTCACCGCACCGGACTGCTCTCTTGAAATCTATGAGGATGCCGTGGAATCGGCCGAAGATAGCATCCTGGTCAATGTGTACGAATTTACCTCTCTTCGCATGGCGCATGATCTCCTTGATGCGCGGTTGCGGGGGGTGGAGGTGAAGGTCCTCCTCGAGGGGGGACCGGTCGGGGGAATCAGCGATGAAGAACAAGGGGTCATCGGTATTCTCCGGGATGGCGGAATTCCGGTCTCACTCATGACTTCGGATGACAGGGTGCATGCCCCCTACCGGTTCGATCACGCCAAATTCATGGTGATCGATAATGCCATGGTGCTCGTGACCAGCGAAAACTTCAAATCGAACGGCTTTCCCGAACAGGGCCTGTCGGGAAACCGGGGATGGGGTATTGTCCTTGAACACCCCGGGGTCGCCAGCTATTTCCAGGAGGTGTTTTCGTATGATGCCGGAGGGGCCTGGGTGACACCCGCAGGGGGAACGGGAGGATGCACCGATGAGCAGGTCCGGCCAGCCTACCGGATGGAGTTCTCCCCGATCAGGTTTTCCAATGCGACGGTAATTCCGGTTATTGCCCCGGATACTGGCCGCCTGGTGGAAGACCTGATCGGTCAGGCTGAAGAGAGTATCGATATCGAACAGGCGTACATCACCAACCAGAGTGATGGATCCTTCAATCCCTTCCTTGCCTGTGCACTGGATGCTGCACGGAGAGGTATCAGGGTGCGGATCCTTCTCGACTCATATTACTACAATACTGAAGAGGAGGATGACAACGATGAGCTCGTTGCCATTCTGAACGCTCTTGCCATCAGGGAACAGATCCCGCTCGAGGCACGCTGTGCTGACCTGGCCGGAAATAACCTTGAGAAGATCCACAACAAGGGAGTCATCGTCGATCGGAAGCTGGTACTGGTCAGCAGCATCAACTGGAACACCAATTCGCCGACCTTCAACCGGGAAGCAGGGGTGATCATCGATCACCCTGACGTCGGTGATTATTTCTCACAGGTTTTTGAGGATGACTGGGAAGGGGGAGGAGCACATCCGGGGGTGGCGGGACCTGACCTGAAGAAGATTGGGATTGCCGTAGCGATGGTTGTACTGCTGGTTCTGCTGTGGATGTGGCGGAGAAAGAGGGTATGGTAGGATAAGGGGGGCTAGTCTCTCTTCAGGGTGCACCGGCAGATGTCGCATACCGTGATTCCGGCATCCGAACCGGCTATTGAATGGGCCCACTGGTCGATCAGGGTGTTGAGTTCGGTGGAGAGCTCGACCTTCGATTCACCTCTCTTTCCGCTCAGGTATTGCGAAATGGCCGCCCGGCTCACACCAAGCCTTTTTGCTGCATCGCTCTGGCTGATTCCTTCACGCTGCACGAGGCGGAGGACCATCTCTGCCCGCATGGCAGGGAGATACTTCCGGACCATGATATCACAGACCTGGATGTCACACCCTGCATCCTTCATGCAGGCACCTGCTGGGATTCCCGGTTCTGGTAGATAATCTGCCGGGCGTCCCTGAAATTGAATTTTTCAATGATCAGCTGGTTTTCCTTGAGCTTTTTCAATGCATACCTGACAGTCCGCGGCGCTAAGTTGCTGCGGCTGACAATCTCTTTGTGGGTCATCGCACCGCCCTCATCGAGCAGGTGCAGAACGGTCCTTGATGACGGGGGAAGGTTCACGTCATGCATGGTATAGTGTTAACAGCGTTAACATATCAACCTGTCGATTTAATGACCCTCAAGGGGCAGACAAAAAAAGGTATGCTTCTCCGCCAGGAACAGATTGCGTTTGGTCTGCTGTGTGTGGTGACCGGAGTCATCATTGTATCCACCGTGGTGCTTGGCGGCATCGACAAAACGAGCATGGCACAGGAGTTCCGGGATGAGACAGCTGACGGCGTCCTGGTCCGCGTAACCGGGGAGATCCGGGATCTGCAGCAGACCAGGACGGGGGGTCACTTCACGGCCCGGGTGGAAAATGTCCGGATTTTCATTCCCTCCACGGTTGCCGAAAGCGTAGTGCTCACCGAAGGAGATCTCGTCTGCATAACCGGGACGGTCGGGACATACCAGGGTGAAAAGGAGATCGTAGTGCGGGCACACGAGGATATCACGGTTCAGGAACGGCAGGGGTAGCGGACTCTTCCGCATCCGTCCCGGAGGAGACCTCATTTCCGGATATGACCCGGATTGCCAGTTCTGCAGCCTTGCGTACCGATTCATCCGGATCAGAGCATGTTTCCTTCAGGGGGCCGAGCGCCCGCTCATCACCGATCGCGCCGAGCGCCCATGCAGCATGCTTCCTGACATGGGGTTTCCCGTCGTTGAGCGCATCTATCAGCGGCTCAACCGCTCTCCGGTCCCGGATTCTTCCGAGGCCGATTGCCGCCCCAATCCTGAGCCATTTTTCATCGGACTTCAGCGCCCTGATGAGCGGCTCAACCGCCCTGCTGTCACCGATAGATCCGAGCGATTTGGCAGCAAGCCATGATACATCAACAAACGGATCATCGAGCGCTTCGATGAGGGGCTGCACTGCAGTCTGGTCACCAAAGATCCCCAGGGCTTCGGCGGCTTTCCACCGGGTATCAAGGTACGGGCTCTTTAACAGGTCGATGAATTCCCGTATCCTCCTCCTGCGGGCATTGATCTCGACATATTTCCCATTCGGTTCAGTCGAATCCTCTCCGTTCATGCCCCTCTCCCCTTATCGCGCAGTTGGGATCGAGGCATAATAAGTTTTTTGATATTCATCCAATAAAAAAAAGGAATTTCAGTGCCGTTCGCGGTTTGCTACCCGATATCAAGGCTGACATCGAAATTCTTCACGCTATGGGTGAGTATGCCTGCACTGATAAGATCGACGCCCGGGAGTGCATAGGAATGGAGGTTCTCCTCATCGATACCGCCCGATACCTCGATGAGCACCCGCTCTCTCATTCCCCCGTCTTCGAGGAGGATGAGCGTAGCCTTCACCTGACCAGGGGTCATGTTGTCGAGGAGGAGGATATCGGCACCTGCATCAGCCGCCGCCATCGCCTCTTCGGGAGTGGTGACCTCAACCTCAACCTTTCGGTAGACCGATGCCCTTTTTGCCGCACGAACTGCTTCATCAGCAGGGACCAGGGCAAGGTGGTTGTCCTTGATCAGAATACCATCCGAGAGGCTGAGCCGGTGGGGGTCTCCTCCACCAAGTGCGACCGCCTTCTTGTCAAGTGTCCGGAGCCCGGGAGCGGTCTTCCGGGTGGCCGCGATCCTGCACCTGTATTCCGCCTGATTGAGCAGGAGGATACAACGTCTCGTTCGGGTGGCGATTCCACTCATCCGCCCGATAATGTTCAGGGCGGTCCGCTCCACGAGGAGGATAGATCGTGCCGGCCCTTCGAGATCCAGGACCGGCGTTCCGGACTCAACGGAATCGCCATCAGCTGCCCCCTGATTCACGGTTACGCCGAAGTGCTTAAAGAGGAATGCCGCCTCTTCGAGCCCGGCAATCACACCCTCTTCCCGTGCCACGATGCGGGCACGGCACCGGATATCCCCAATGACGGCATCTGAGGTAATATCTCCGAACGGGGCATCCTCCCTGATGAAGGAGAGGAGGCACTCAGGATCTATCATGCCGGCCCCCTCCCTACGGCAATCATCCGGTCGATTGCTACCCGTGCACGGGAAGCGACATCCGGATCAAGGGTTACCTCGTAGCGCAGGGTCTCGAGCGAACGGCAGAGATCCTGCAGGGTAATCTTTTTCATATCCTCGCAGATCGCCTCTTCCTTAATATAGAAGGTCTTTTGGGGAAAGAGAGTTCCCAGCCGGTATCCCATCTCCCGTTCGGTGAGAACATTCCATGCCTCGGCGTCAGGTGCTGCCCTGACCATTCCTCCGGTCGATGCAATGACATCCGCACCTTTCTGGATTTCAGGGCGGCATTCGGGGTGACAAATGATCTTTCCTCCTCGCATCCTGGCCTCCTCAAGGTCATGGAGGGTGAAGGCATCATGCACATAGCAGTGTCCTCCGGGGGGGAGTGGGATGATCTCCTTTTCAGGAACGAGGTTCTGGACGTATGCGGCAAGGTTGCAGTCCGGCCCGAAGAGGACTTCCCTGGTTTCGAGTGAGCGGACCACCCTGACCGCATTGGCTGAGGTGCATACGATATCAGCCAATGCCTTGCTCTCCGCGGTGCTGTTGACGTAGAGAACAACAGAGGCGTCCGGGTGGGCCGCCCGTGCCTCCCGAATCATGTCAGGGGTGAGCTGGTGGGCCATCGGGCAGGTGGCATCCTTCACGGGCAGGAGGACCGTCTTTCCGGGATTGAGGATCTTGGCCGTTTCTGCCATGAAATCGACCCCGCAGAGCACGATCACCGCAGCGGTGGTCTCTTTTGCAGAGAGTGCGAGATCCAGGCTGTCTCCGACGATATCCGCAATATCCTGGATCTCCGGCCGCTGGTAGTTGTGAGCGAGGATGACCGCATCCCTCTCTTTCCTGAGCGCCTGTATCCGTTCCGGTATATTCATGTGCCCACCACGAGCGGATCATCGATATGATTCAGCAGTGACAGGATGGAAAGAGCTGCAAGGTAGCTCGTTGCCGGATTATCGGGGCTTGGGAGATTGCTGACCCTGATGTACAAATCCCCGAAGGCTCCTTCGGCAAAGATCTCATGGACATTCCGCTCCACGTCAGGATCCACAAACAGCTCGACATCGGCATCCCTCCCGCAGGCGAGGCTGAGTGCAACCGATACGTTCACGTTCCGGGGAAATTCCTTGATGCACTCGTTTGCCTTTCCCTGAAAGACCAGTGTCCGTTCGGTGGCAGCGATGCCGAGCGATGCCGGGCTCTTGGTGGTCCGGAGCAGCAGACGGGTCAGGGGGGATATCTGGCCCACCTTCAGGTTATCCAGGCCACAAATCGCTCCGCTGGGGATATACACTCTCTTCCCTCTGGTTCCGGCTGCAGAAACGACTTCTTCCCTGAACGAAGGATCAGCGAGCGCTCCGACGCTCATTATGACCAGGTCTTTCCGGTGGCGGAGAATGGCGTCTGCATAGGCGTGCACGGCCTTCACCGATGCTGCTTCCACTACGAGATCGAAGTCTGCCTCGATGAAACTCTCAAAATCTTCATACGCCCTTCCACCGGTCAAACGGGCTAGCTCCTCGGCCTTCTCGGGAATCCTGTCATAGAGTGCAACAATCTTCCAGGTACCCTGGTAATTCCCGATAATGTGACCGACATTTCCACATCCGAGCAGCCCGATGGTGATCATCACTAGATGATAGACAATACCATCGGTTAAGCATTTTCATATCAGGGGAAATTCCGCCTACCGGGCAGAATCGGGAAGTGTTCCTCTGTCACCGATCCGGGAGTTGATGAGGCTTGGGAACAACTAATTTCGTGCAGAGAAAGGATCAAGGGACCATCGTGACGGAACGGGATCATTCCGGACAATTCCGGGATCTTTCAGGAAAAAAGGTCGCAATCCTTACCTTTGGGTGCACGTTCAACCAGGGAGACACGAGGATCCTGGAGCAAATACTGACCGATCTCGGGGTCATCATGGTCAGCTCACCCGATGAAGCCGATGCGGTGGTGGTTAACACCTGTACCGTTGTCGGGGCGACCGAGCGGAAGATGCTCCGCGTGCTCCAAACCCTCAGGGAGAAGCCGCTCTATGTGACCGGGTGCATGGCGGTCGTCCAGCGCGATGAGATCCTTTCGGTGTGCAACCCGGTATTTCTCACCCCTCCTTCCCGTGCCGGAACATGCCCGGGGAGCAGCACTGCTCGCCGATACGATGTAGGCATTGTCCAGCTGGGATCGGGTTGCCCCGGTTCCTGCACATACTGTATCACCCGGCTCGCCCGGGGCCCCCTGAAAAGTTACCCGGGTAACGTGATCCTCGAAGAGATCCGTGCGGCTGTCCGTTCCGGAACGGCAGAAGTCCGTCTGACGTCCCAGGACTGCAGTTCCTGGGGGCAGGATACCGGGGAGTCTCTGCCTGCCCTGATCAACCGGATGGAGAAAATCCCCGGTTCGTTCCGGGTCAGGCTCGGGATGATGAATCCGGCAACCGTTCTCCCCTTGCTCGACCCCCTTTCCGAATCGTTCGGCAACCGGAATCTCTTCCGGTTCGCTCATATCCCGGTCCAGTCCGGATCGGACCGAATCCTCCGGAAGATGGGACGGAAGTATACAGCGGATGACGTTATCGGGATCGTCAGAGCCTTCAGGAGACGGAATCCCGATATCACCATAGCGACAGATATTATCGTGGGATTTCCCGGAGAAGAAGAGGAGGATGTGCAGGCAACCCTCGATCTTCTGGGGAGGATGATCCCGGCCAAGATCAACATCACCCGGTACTCTCCGCGTCCCGGTACACCGGCCGCCGCACTCAAAGCCCCCGTTGATCGTGTAAAAAAGGAACGCTCCCGCCTGGTCCAGCGACACGCCGTGGGAATCTACCGGCAGCTGAACCGGCCGCTCATCGGAAGTTCCCATCCGGTCCTGGTCACTGAACGGATCAAACCCGGAACGGTCCTCACCCGGACCGATACATATACCGGGATCGTCCTGCACCAGGATCTTAAGATTGGGTCAGAGCTAACGGCCCGCATCACCGGAGACCGGACTTATTTTTTCGTGGGTGAACCGTCCGGCTGATCCGACCTTCAGGGATCAGTTCTGTTTGATGTCGATCAGCGAGTTTATACGCACCGTTCTCCGACGAAAAGATTAATGGCGATTCCATCCAATGGTGTCTTTCATGGCACACGGGAGATGTTCACATGGATGAGATCGAGACAGGATTCAAAAAACTGGCGGATCGTATCAGGGAGCGGGAAGGAGAGAAGGGCACCCTCTCGGAAGAAGTAAGAAAGAAGGAAGCAGTCCTCCTCTCCCGGATGGCCAGGACCGCAAAACCACTCATCCCCACGATCGGCATGAACATGCTGGAGCGGGGCAAGCAGGACACGAAAGGGGAACTCTATGACACGGTCTTTTCCCGGAAGAAGATGATCGTGCTGGGAAAAACCGATCCTGCCGAATTCCGTCCTGACGATCTCACCAAAAAGGTTGATGACCAGTTCTGTGTCCTTTCAGAGAACGGGAAGATCTACGAGATCATGTATTCCTTTGACGGATTTTTGGTAGATTCGTACTGGAATGAAATTTCTCCGGATGAGGCCATGTCGCGATACGGGGCAGAGATCCTCTTCATGCTCTACCACTCCCTCCATGATTATCTCAAGGGCCAGGACGAGCTTATCAGTGCCCTGAAGGTTACGCTCGATTTCATCTCGGGACGGGAGAAAAAATAGGAATAATCATACCGTTTCTCTACTTTTTTTCTTTCCAGCCGAAGAGAGGAAAGACCGGTTTGAGGGGATCATCTTCGTCCCTTGCCAGTGCGGAGAAGATAAAGCTCTCCGAACTCCGGACGCCCCGTTCATTTTCGAAGTTCACCACTACCTTGGCCTCCTCTACCATCGTTTCAAAGGAATACTGGTAGTGTTCCTCTTCCTTGAGGGACGGGATGTCAAATTCGATATTCATTGGCACCACAGCAACGTGAATGTTGAATGCTGCTGCATTGCCCCGGTTCCGGAGCTCAATGCCCTTTGCATCATCATTGAGACGTGCCTCGATATCGGGGTGCAGTTTCGATGTCTGTGAGATTTCGACCGACATGAACAGGGCGATGAACAGGATGAGAGCCATCAGTCCGGCATAGATATTGAACAGAAAGAGGGCGAGACTGATGATAAGGAGCACAGAGAGCAGTATCTTAGTACTTTTCTTCATACCTGAAGGTTGTCGTTTGTGGGTATTAAGAAAATGGGAAATGGGCCCGATGTGATTCGAACACATGACCTCCCGGTTATCAGCCGGGCGCACCACCGGGCTATGCTACGGGCCCACGAACTGGCCTTACTACGTACTCCGCAGATCCTCTTATAGGTTTTGAAATATGAGCCGAATCACTATATAAGGATGTGAATCAGTATTATTTCAGGAGACGACGTCCTGGAGGAACTATGGAACGACGATATCTTCTCGGGAATGAGGCCATTGCGCACGGATGCCTCGAATCTCCGGTCAGTTTTGTCAGCGGGTATCCGGGAACCCCGTCCTCGGAAGTGATTGAGGTCCTCTCATCATTCCCTGACCGGAGTTATTATGCAGAGTGGTCGGTCAATGAGAAGGTTGCTCTCGAAAATGCCCTGGCTGCAGCCTGGTGCGGCGTTCGTGCGCTCTGTACCATGAAACATGTCGGGCTGAACGTGGCTGCCGATCCCCTGATGACCAGTGCATACACGGGGGTAACGGGCGGGCTGGTCATCATGAGCGCCGATGATCCCTATGCCCATTCGTCGCAGAATGAACAGGACAGCCGTATGTACGCCAAGTTTGCGCGGATCCCCTGTCTTGATCCGGCAACCATCCAGGAAGCCCATGATATGGTCCGCGACGCCTTTGCTCTCTCCGA
>JAAEES010000186.1 GCA_013415575.1 Methanomicrobiales archaeon
CTTGCCCGCGGACGAAAAAATGGTTTCTTTGAGTTCCGTGAAACTCCCGGTCGCTCATTTCCTGTTCAGGGAAAGGATCAGCCCCCCGGCCATGCCGATAAGGGCGGCTGCGAGGCCGAATCCCGGGGTGGTTGTCGGAGGAACGGCGGTCGGAAGGGTCGTCTCAACCGTGGTCGGAATGGGTGTGGGAGGTGACGTGAGTGTTGTAGGGGTCATTGTCGTCGGGATGGTGATGGGGGTGGTGGTCAGGATCGTGGTGGGGATGGTTGTCGGGGTTGGAGTGATCAGCGGGTTGGTACTCTGCATCAGGAAGGTCACTTTCGGGGAGATGGTCAGTCCTTCGCGGGGATAGTTGGTGTTCATGTCGTTCCCGGTGCTCTCTGCCCAGACCGTGTAGTTCCCGTTCGCATAATCATGGGTATTCCATACCGGACCTGTCCGGTAGTTCGGCGAATTGATCAGGATATCCTCCAGCTGGAATCCGTCAACGGCGGAATACTCGATCCCGCCCGGCCCCCTGATCCTGATGGTAACCGGCGCCCCGGAAGACCCGGGCCGGTTTGCCAGGATATAGACCGTATTGTCAACCTGGAACCCGATAGTGTCTCCCTTTGGGACCCAGACGGTTGACGCGGTGATCTCAAAACCGGCGGTTTCATCAAAGACCCGGAGGGAAATCTGGGGTTCCTGGACATAGAAGGCAAGAACATTGCCGGACTCGGTAAACCATGGGCCTGTTTTTCCCTCGAAGAGGACCGGCGATACATAGAAGCTGGTCGGATCAGTGACGAATACCGATCCCGCGGGGGCCGAACCGATGATTCCTCCCGTTCCGTACCAGACGATATTGGTAGCGGGAGAAACCCCTGTTGCGGATATATCGAGGCCGTCTTCACCAATGAAAACAGTCCCCGATGGGGCGATGGTATTCATGGTTGCAGTCGCCGGGGCGATGGCAACCGCCAGACAGCAGACAAGGAAGAGCAGGTACTCTTTGTTCATGGCAGCTCACGAGGAGTTGGTGGCAGCACACCGGCCAAATACTTTCCGTTCGGGAAAAGGTCAGAAGAGGCCCTGGACGGCCTGGACCATATTCCCGATGCCCTCGCTGATGAGCAGGCCGGGGTCGATGCTGAGGATAGGGAAGATGAACAGGAAATATATGATAGTTCCGAGTGTACTCCCGATATTTGCTAACGCTGCAACGAGGACGACCCTGAAGAGGGGGATCTGGATCATGTCAGAGAGCGTCTCGGCCTCAAAGATCCTCCGGTAGTCGGCTGGTGACGGTTTCCTGATCTTTGCCTCGACAATGGCGGCAAACCACCCTGCTGCAATCAACGGGTTTAGTGCGGTGAACCAGGATACCGCAAACCCGGTGGCAGCCGAGAGCGGGTGGCCCCTGGCGAGGAGCGTGAAGACTGCAGTCAGCAGGCCGTGGATGAGCACCCAGTAGAGGAGCGCGGTGAACAGGACCTCGATCCCGACCCCGGAGAAGGCGATCGCCACGAGCAGGAAGAGGAAGAGGAAGGTGACGATTCCCCCGAAGATCAGCCCCCAGGGGCGGGGTTTGATCTCTGCGGTGAGGGTGCTGACCGGGGGGAGTGCAGCCGGATCCTCCAGGTACCGGTTCACCCCCTGCTGGTGACCGGCGCCGATCACCACCAGGATACGGTTGTACTGATGTGAGAGCCCGATGATCTGGTGGGCGAGGTAGGCATCCCGTTCATCGATGAGTGCCCGGGCACCATTGGGAGAGAATTTCCGGAATTCCTCCAGGGCCGTGGAGATGACATCCTGCTTCTTCAGTTCCTCGATGTCGATCTCCTCTTCCTCGATTTGCGTGATCGAGACCACGAGGGCATAGAACATCTTCAGTTTCTCGATGAACGAGAGTGAGCGCCAGAATCTCCGGAGGGTGATCCGGATGTCGCGGTCGATCAGGCCGACCCTGATACCCCGCGCTTCTGCCTCTTCGACAGCTGCTTTCATCTCCGCTCCGGGTTCAACCCCCACATCGAGTCCGATCCGGCGCTGGATATAGGCGAGGAGCCACTGCACCAGGAGCTGGGTAAACGTCTTTGCCTCGAGCACATCGGAGACCGATGCTTCCTGGACCTGCTTTTTCAGGGCAGCGTACCTGCCAGGATCGAGCTCGACTGCAACCACATCGGGTGAGAACTCCGCAATGGCGTCACGGACCTCTGTAATGCTCTCACGGGAGACGTGAGCGGTCCCGATGATGCGGATCTCGGCCATCAGAGCACCGTCACTCCCCTGCCGTCCACAAGGACCCGGCAGCCGGGGGGAATCCGGACAGCGGAAAGGACCTGGCGGATCCATTCCTCTTCCTGCTGTTCAGCTCTTTTTCGATCCATGAGGAGGCCGGCTAGCTCCCATGCTTCCCCTACGGAGATTTCCCCGCCGATACCAGGGCAGGCTGATACCAGGAGGCGCTCCCCCTCCAGCATGAACGGATAGGTCCGGCAGATCCAGGGGCGTGCAGTATAGGCGGTGCAGAGTCCGTCAGACAA
>JAAEES010000187.1 GCA_013415575.1 Methanomicrobiales archaeon
ATCGGGAGGCACGCTCCCGCCTTTATTTCAGGGGCAATCTCTTCTTCTGCTTCCGATAGAAGCCGGTGGAGTTCCCGGTACAGGACACCGGCATCTGCCTCGCGTGCCGGGATGGTTTTGTCGATCCCGGCTCTCCGGCAGAGCTCTTCTGCGTACACCCCTCCCAGCATGACCCCTACAGCGAGAGCCCTGACCAGGTCCCGGTCTTCATTCGCAAGATACTGGCCGAACTCCTCAGGGGGGACCGTGGATGGGTCGGGGGGAGGGAACACGTAGGATGCCTTGGCTACCACATCCCGTTCCCTGAACCGCTGCGGACGCATCGGCTGGATGATGGTATACTGCTGATCGCAGAGCACCACGTTTCCCTCATCGAAGAGCTCGATGATGAGGTGGTATTCGGTCTCGTGCTTCCCGATATCGATGGTCACGATCCGCTGGATGCCGTGCTGCCGGATGGAGAGAATCCTTCCCCCGGAGATATGCTTCCGCAGGAGCATGGCGAACGGCGGTGGAAATTTCGGGGGTTCCGGAAGGTCAGCGGTCAGGTGCGCACGCTTCCCGCTCTCGATCAGCAGGAAGTACCGGGCATGCGCCCGGCCATGGATGCGGAGCACGAGATGGCCGGGAGGAACCAGATAGATCTTGTTGATCCAGAGCGGAAGCAGGTTCTTCCATTCGGTGACCACCGCCCTGAGATCGATCCCGCTCATTCCTTCGCGTGTCGCCATGGAGGATACCAAATTAGATATGAGGCAACGACCTAAAAATAGGACTACTAGGTGTCGTGATGAGTGCCGAAGAGAAAGAGGAGAAGCAGGAAGCACCCCGGAAAAAGACTCCCGAAGAGAAGAGCGCAGAGCACCTTCAGCGGATCCAGCGCTCCGTAATCGCCTGCGTGATGGGGATTATTACCGGCGTGATATCGTATCTGGTGATCCCCCGTTCCGAGATACTCGGGTTCCAGAGCTACACCCTTCTCGCCCTGGTCATCATGGCCGCAGGGATCGTTGTCCAGCGCCACATCTTCATGGCCATGCGTCTCAAAGCGGCCGCGCTGGGAAAAAAGGACTGGTTCTACCAGGGATTCATGACGTTTGCCTTCTGGTTCATAACCTGGACGCTCCTCCTAACCGGCTCCTCTTCGTGATCACACCATGCGGATTGCTGTTGTCCATAAGGATCGGTGTCATTCCCGGAAATGCGGGACCGAGTGTATCCTGTACTGCCCCCGGGTCCGCACCGGTGATGAGACGATAATCATCGGCGAGGACGGGAAAGCGGTGATATCGGAGGAGCTCTGCGTCGGGTGTGGTATCTGCGTCAAGAAATGCCCGTTTGAGGCCATCGACATTGTCAGCCTCCCCGAGGAGCTTGAACAGCCCACCCACCGCTACGGGGTGAACGGGTTCGCCCTGTACGGTCTCCCGATACCGGTCGAAGGGAAGGTGACCGGGATTCTCGGTGCAAACGGGATCGGCAAGAGTACTGCGGTCAAGATACTATCCGGCCAGCTCACGCCCAATCTCGGGGTATTTGACCGGGAGGCAGGCTGGGAGGAGATCCTGAAGGAGTACACCGGGACCGAACTTTTCGAGTACCTGCTCACCATCTCGGAGAAGAAGCTCAAGGTGGCGGTCAAACCCCAGTACATCGATTACATCCCGCGGGTCTTTTCAGGAACTCCCCGGGAGCTTCTCAAATCGACCGATGAACGCGGGAATCTGGGAAAATACGTTGAAGCCCTCACCCTCTCCCCCATTCTCGACCATGACATAGCGACCCTCTCGGGCGGCGAGCTCCAGCGCGTGGCTATTGCCGCCTGCCTGGCCCGCGACGCAGACTTCTACTTTCTCGATGAAATCACACCATTCCTCGATATCTATCAGCGGATGGCTGCGGCGCAGATCATCCGGGATCTTGCGGTAGTGCGCCCGATCGTCATCGTCGAACACGACCTGGCTATTCTCGACATGCTGGCAGACACGGTTCATGTCGCGTATGGAAAACCGGCAGTATTCGGGGTGATCACCCAGCCCAAGGGTGTCAGGGTTGGGATCAACCAGTACCTGGAGGGGTATCTCCCGGAAGAGAATGTCCGGTTCCGGGAATACCAAGTGGTATTTGAAAAGCGGGCCCATGAAAAACGGACGGAACGCCCAACCCTCCTCGAGTTCCCGAAGATGGAGAAGAGCTATGACCGCTTCCGTCTCACGGTCTCCTCTGGTGATATCCGTGCGGGTGAAGTGCTCGGCCTGGTGGGGGCCAACGGTATCGGGAAGAGTACGTTTGCCCGCCTGCTCGCGGGCGTTGAGGAGCCGGACGGCGGTCCGGCCGACCTGCAGGCCCGGGTCTCCTACAAACCCCAGTACCTCAAGGCCACCAGCCAGGATACCGTGGAGTTCTTCCTGCGGCAGAACACCCGGGTCTTTGACAGTTCGATGTACCAGCATGACATCATCGACCCCCTCATTCTCAGCCCCCTCCTCCAGTCCCCGATCGATACCCTATCAGGCGGCGAACT
>JAAEES010000030.1 GCA_013415575.1 Methanomicrobiales archaeon
ACTCGCTCCTGGTGGTTCTCGAAAACGAGTACCAGGCAGGGAAGGAACCGGAGCGCTTTATCATTCCTGCTCCGGTAAAAACTGTTCTGCAGGCAGGGTACCATCTCAAAGACGGCCTCATCTGGTGCATCCTTCCCTATGAGCAGGATTCCGGGCTGATGGTGGAAGAGGGCGATCTGGAGTTCTAGATCCTTTTCACCCGTTGAACTGCCAGCGTTCTGTGTCAGCCGGGTTCCCCGTGACTCATGAAGGTCGCCGGGGCTATATTGATACGGGATCGGAAATAATCCCGGAATATCCGCTTTTTTTTGAAAAATAACTGCGCTACCCGGACATTCCGACGCCGGAATGAAAAAAGAATTAATAGTATCAGATAATATCTCTGACTGCTATGGAAGAATCAGTTACACTCACTGTGAAAGTTCGAGCATTCCCGAGCAAAGGCCGGGCCCGGGTAAATGAGACGGTGCTGCCATTGCTTGCGGCAGAAGAGGGAGAACCGCTCCTCCTCGCCAAATATCCGGCCGTCTGGGACGAGAAGACAAAAGCGGTCACTGTAACCGGGTATGCCGATAAGATGGTTGACAAATCGGTCATCATGCTCAGCCCCGAAGACATCGCTGCTCTGGGTGTTGCCGAGGGTGACATGATCTCGGTGATGAGAAAGGTCACCTGGACTGAGAAGTTCACGAAGGGCGCAACCAAGGCTGGGGAAACGGTCAAGGAAGGTGCAGTCAAGGCCGGGCACACGGTCAAGGAAGGTGCGGTAAAAGCCGGACATACGGTTGAGAAAGGGGCAAAGGACGTAGCAGGAAAGGTCACTCCCAAGAAAGAAGAAAAGGGACTCTGAGGGGGGAGGTTGTGGTATATGGCGAATGTAACAAGCACAACCGTGATCGTATCCCCTTACTGGGAGTGGTTCCAGTCGGTGTTCTGGATCATCATCCTGGTCATCATTCTTCTCATCGTCTACTTCATCATCAAGGAAGTCAGGCTGATGAGAAACACCAGCAGGCTTGCCGAGATCGATCTTGAGAAGGAGAAGCTCTCCCTGATGAAGGCCGAGATGGCACAGCGCGGGCAGCCGTTCTTCCGCGTCCCCCCCGAGAAGATAGAGGAGATAAAGGGCCTTGCCGATGAGAACATCGTGCTCGAGACCGACATCTATGCCCAGCACAACGCAGTCGACAAGAGGATCCAGCGCCTTGAGAACAAGGTCAAGCTCACCAAGCTGGACCGTCTGGTTGAACGGATCAAAGACGAGGAAAAGAAACTGAAGTGATGCATATGGAGGAGACTGCGGAACCAACCAAAACCTCCCGGTTGACCGGGTTCAAGGAGTCCCTGGTAAGCCTGCCACATACCATCGATGAGCGGCTTCCCACGATGGACAAGAGCCTGGACCGGTACTTCGATTCCCACATATCTGCTATTATCGATGAGTGGGGCCTGATCACCCAGCACACACTCGACGATCTGGAACACCGGCTGAACAGTGTCAGGACCGAGATCCGGAACCTCGAAAAGGGCCAGACCAGGCTCGAGAAGAGGGCTGCCGATCTTGATGCAGATCTCAAAACACTGGAGGGATCCTGAATGGTGGGCATCGACAGCTACATGAATACGTACCTCGACCGGCGGATGAAATACCTGATCCAGGACTACGACCTCGCCACCCGGCAGGATCTCGGCAATTTTGAGGCCCGGCTCCAGGCAGTCGAAGAGGCATCCAGGGAAATCGATATCTTCGAGGCCGAGGCCGAAGAGAAACTCGGGGCGCTTGAAGCGCGTCTGAAGAATCTGAAGGAGGGAAAGAAATGACCATCGTCGAAGCGCTCCTGGTCATCATCATCATTGCACTCATCGCCTTCCTCATTTACTACTATTTCCGGGGAAGCGCCGGAAAAGTCAGCATCACCAAACCGATGGAGAGCAGGGTCGATGAGTACCTCGACCGCAGATTTGAGCTGATGATTGATGAGTGGTCCCTGATCAACCGGACCAGGCTCCAGTCATTCAGGGAAGCCAAGGAAGAGATTCTCTCCAAGGACGAGACCAGGGTTGCCGCCCTGAAAGATTTCAGGGAGCAGATGAGTGAGAACCTGGTCCGACTTGAGGAACGGCTGAATGCTCTGGAAAAACAGATCGGCCCGAAATAAGAAACCCGACCCGCGGGGGGAGGATACCCTCTTCTCGCGGATCAGGGCAGATATCCCGGTCATGCGCCCGCAGGGAGCTCCGCCTGAAAAGGACCCGGCAACCTTCTCCCGCTTCCAGTGCGACCTCTGCAACAGTTCCTTTCCCCTGCAGGAACTGCGCCAGTGCACCCTGTGCGGAAGATGGGTATGCCCCTCCTGCTGGACAGAAGAGTACTACATCTGCAATTCGTGCAACGGCATCCTCCGGCTCCACCTCATAGCCTATCAGCAGAAGAGCGGACCGCGGAAATAATCGACTGTTTCCTTTTTTCTGATTGATTTCACAAGATTCAAATCAGCTGATCTCCACTCTTTTCCATGAGTTCACGGAACCACACTGCCTCCCCGGTCTGCCGCGTCTGCGGACAATCCGAATCCGAAAGCGGGCATGAGCACCCGGCAGGGGTCTGCAGAGGGTGCCTCTTCAAAATTGGCATAGTCCTGATCATCGTCATGGTCATCACCAGCTACGTGGTCTGGTTCGGACTCCTCTGAACTTCCCCTTTCTGGCAAAAATGGAGAGAAGATTCACGGAACGGTGATCGTCTCTCCCGGTTTGAGAATCGCCACGCGGATATCCGTTGTCCTCTCAAGGGCAGCCTTGAACGGCACCGGGTCCTGCCTGATCACCGGCCAGGTGTTGTAGTGGATGGGGATGACCAGCGGGGCGCCGATGAACCGGGCGGCGATCATTGCCTCCTCGGGGGCCATAGTGAACCGCCCGCCGATAGGGAGCAGGGCGACATCCGGATGATAGAGTTCTCCTATCAGCTTCATGTCGGAGAAGAGCGCGGTGTCTCCGGCATGGTAGACCTGTATATCATCCATCCCGATCACGAACCCGGCACATCCGCCGCCATTGTACCCGGGCCCTGCTTCCTCGATCCAGGAGGAGTGGATGGCAGGGGTCATCCGGAAGACGACCCCGTCAAGGGTAATCGCTCCCCCGTGGTTCATGCCCTCCGCAGGAACCCCCTGCTCCTTCAGATATTTTGCCACCTCATTGATCGCTACCGTCGGTCTCCCGAGCCTGCCCGCTTCTCCGAGATGGTCGGCATGGCCGTGGGTAACCGCGACCATATCAGGATTCCCGGGGAGAACCCCGTCCGGGATAAACGGATCGATCAGGACCGACTTTGTTCCCGAAAGAAGCACGCAGGCGTGCCCGAGAAATGTGAGCTTCATGATAGGGTACCCTATCCTGTCAGGAAAGAAAAAAGTTCGGAGAGGCGCTGCTGCCTCCTCAGGTGACGTCGATGAGCTCTGCTTCCGTGATATCGATCGCTTCGCCGAGGCTGTCCTTTGTGGCGCTCCGGGTCATCTGCTCGGACAGATCGCGATCCTCCATCACATCCTTGATCCGTTCAAGGTAGGGATCGATGCTCTCGTCGTCACGCTGCTCGATGACATGACGGTACTCCCGAAGCGTGGAGGGGCTCACTCCCAGTTCATCGCTGATCTCCTTCATGGTCTTCCCGGACTCCAGGAGTTCCTCCATCTTCTCCCGGTCAAACGGCATCCTGAAATCGAGATCCCTGAATAGTTTGAGCCTGACACGCGCCCGGGCAACGGTCTTTGAGAGTTTCTCGTCCCCAAGTTCCCGGGCGATCTCGGTATCGTTCTTCCCTGCATAGTATGCCGAGACCAGTTTCGCGAGCTGGATCGGTTTCAATTTTGTCTTAAAAAGCCCCTGTTCCAGAATTTCACGCATGACAAGGGCGATTTCCCGCTCTACTGCTTCACGGTCACGAAGGGTCCCGTGAATTTTCTTCATCGGCTCAACAATCTTTGTTTTTCCCGAAATATTGGTGAAGAGCTGGAATAACTGAGATTTTCTGTTGTCGTCCTGCATGGTTGAATTACCGAAATACATACAGGGCATCGTATTTAACACTATCTTTCTCAGCCGCACTCTGGCGGAAATATGAATAAAAAAGATTTTAAATCAGGAATGCTCTTGAATTAGGGCTTTCAGGAATGCCGTGAAGAACGGATTTGTTTTATAAAGGAGCATCGTTTTTCAAGACCGCCGCATCCTCCGCACACAGCTTTTTGTCTCCGGTGTCCAATATGAATAGAACACCGTGATCGCCATGAGTGATATCTATGAAAATATAATGGACCTGGCAAAACGGCGGGGTTTCATCTGGCCGACATCAGAGTGTTACGGTTCGGTGGCCGGTTTTATTGACTACGGTCCGCTTGGATCGATGATGAAGCGGAATATCGAGAACGTGTGGAGGAGGTTTTATGTCATCCAGGAAGGGTACTACGAGATCGAATGCCCGACCATCGGGCAGGAGGACATTTTTATCGCCTCCGGCCACGTGAAGGGATTTTCCGACAAGATGTGCCAGTGCCCCAGCTGCCGGGAGTACCTGCGGGCCGATCACATCGCCGAGGCGCACGGGCTGACCGGGGCATCAGTGCTCGGGACCGAAGATCTTGCACGGCTGATCTGCACCCTCCCCTGCCCGGCATGCGAAGTGGTACTCGGGCCGGTGGAGGTCTTCAATTTCAACCTGATGTTCCAGACCGCGATCGGCCCCGGATCGCAGCGGAGGGGTTACCTCCGCCCGGAGACGGCACAGGGAATGTTCACCGATTTCCAGCGCCTGCTCCGGTTCTATCGTGACAAGCTCCCCTTCGGTGCGGTCCAGATAGGGAAGTCCTTCAGAAACGAGATATCACCACGGCAGGGGATGATACGGCTGCGGGAGTTCACGCAGGCAGAGGCAGAGATCTTTGTCCATCCCACCGAAAAGGATCACCCGGGCTTCTCACGGTATGCGGGGTATTCTATCCCGCTCCTCGCCATCACCCAGCAGGAGAAGAATCAGCCGCCGGCGGTCTGCCGGATGGACGAAGCCGTCCGGGATGGAACGATCGCCAACCAGTACGTCGCCTACTACCTCGCCCTCACCCATGAACTCCTGGTCTCCATCGGGGTGAACCCGGAGAAGCTCCGGTTCAGGCAGCACCTGCCCGATGAACGGGCCCACTACGCTGAGGACTGCTGGGATGCGGAGATCTTTTCGGAGCGCTTCGGGTGGGTGGAGACCGTTGGCATTGCAGACCGCACCGATTATGATCTCCGCGCCCATGAGCGGCAGAGCGGGGAACGGTTTTCAGTTTTCATTCCCTATGAAACCCCGAGAAAGGAGAGCCGGATACGGGTCATTCCCGATATGGGGGCGCTTGGGCCGCGTTTCCGGGGCAATGCACGAGCGGTTGCAGAGGCGATTTGCGCCTGTGTGCCGGGGCCTGAAGGGCTGACGGTGACCATCGACGATGAGGAGGTGCAGATCACCCCGGACCTCTACACGGTCAGAGAGGAAGTCGTTGAAGTCCCGGGAACCGAAGTCGTCCCCCATGTCATCGAACCCTCCTACGGGATTGACCGGATGATCTACGCGGTGCTCGAACACAGCTACCACGAGGAGATGGTTGACGATGAGGAGCGCCGCGTGCTCAGGCTTCTCCCGAAGGTTGCACCGATCCAGGTCGCGGTCTTTCCACTCATGAACCGCGACGGACTCCCGGAGATTGCCACCGAGATTGCGGGCGCAATACGGGAGCAGGGAATCCTTGCCGAGTACGACGACTCAGGGGCAATCGGACGGCGCTACAGGAGACAGGACGAGGTCGGCACTCCCTTTGCCATCACCGTGGACTACGATACCAGGGAAGACCGGACGGTTACCCTCCGTGAACGGGACAGCATGCGCCAGGTCCGGGTTCCAATCGAAGGAATTGCCGACCTCATCCGGTCCCTGATCGAGGAACGCAGGAGTTTTCCCGGGTTCTAGAATGGCCTGGATCACCCACCCCCTGATCCGTCCCGGGAGCCTTGAATCGAGAGAATATCAGCTATCGATCGCCATGCGGGCGCTGGACGGACACACCATGGTTGTTCTGCCCACAGGGCTAGGTAAGACGGCCGTAGCCTTCCTGGTGGCGGCATCACGGCTCTACAACGAGGGAGGACGGGTAATGATGCTTGCCCCCACAAAACCACTGGTCGAACAGCACCACCGTTTTTTCAAAAAGTACCTCCTTACCGGAGAGGACAAGGGCGCCTGCGTCGTCTTCACCGGGGAGAGTCCCCCGGACGAACGGCGGAAGGAATTTTCAGGGGCCACGGTTATCTTTGCCACCCCGCAGGTGATCAAGAATGACCTCCTGTCCGGCGCCTATACGCTGGAGGATGTCAGCCTGTTGATCGTTGATGAATGCCACCGTGCAGTCGGCAACTACGCCTATGTCTTCATCGCCGGCCGGTACCGGGAGACCGCCCGCTCACCACTGATCCTTGCCATGACCGCTTCACCGGGCGGCAGGGAAGAGAAGGTGCAGGAGGTCTGCCGGAACCTCGGCATCGGGATCATCGAGACCCGGTCAGAGCACGACAGTGATGTCGCTCCCTACATCCATGAACGGGAGATCGAGGTGATCGAGGTCTCCCTCCCGGTGCCGCTCAGGGCAGCCGTAGATGACCTGAACGATCTGCTGGAGCACAGGCTCGCCCAGCTCCGGGATCTCGGCTACACGGTCCCCCGGCGCCAGCAGATATCGATGAAGAATCTCCATTTCCTCAATGCCCAGATTCAGGAACGGATCCACGAGCGTGATTCCGCCGGTTATGCCGCCGCTTCAATATACGCCGAGGTGATGAAGCTCCGGCACGCCGTATCCCTTGCAGAATCCCAGGGAAGCCGGGTACTTGCCGGCTACGTCCATCGTCTCTTTTCCGAAGGATCTACCGGCGGGGGAACAAAAGCCGCCGGACGGCTTGCCAGGGACCCGGTCTTCATCCGCCTGCTCGAACGCTGCATGTCGTGGACAGAAGAACTCCATCCCAAGATGGAGATTATGGCAGGGGTGACCCGGAAACAACTCTCAGAATTTCCGGAGAGCAGGATTATCATCTTTGCCAGTTTCAGGGATATGGTCCAGCAGATTGTCGACGAGCTGAACAATCAGGGCATCCCTGCCGAACGTTTCGTGGGCCAGGCAACAAAGGATGCCGAGCGGGGCCTCTC
Source organism: Methanomicrobiales archaeon (assembly GCA_013415575.1). Classification (GTDB taxonomy): domain Archaea; phylum Halobacteriota; class Methanomicrobia; order Methanomicrobiales; family Methanospirillaceae; genus UBA9949. The sequence continues at coordinate 7,241 of JAAEES010000030.1, forward strand.
CCAGAAAAAGCAGATCGAGGCGCTCGACAGGTTCCGTACGGGTCAGTTCCGCGTGCTCGTGGCCACCTCAGTCGGCGAGGAGGGACTTGATGTCCCTTCGACCGACATGGTCATTTTCTACGAGGCAGTCCCCTCAGAGATCAGGAGCATCCAGCGGAAGGGGAGGACCGGGAGGAGCGGGAGCGGGCGTGTGGTGGTGCTGGTCACCAAGGGAACCTCGGACGAGACCTTCCGTTTCGTGAGCCAGTCGCGGGAGAAAGCCATGGCGAACGGGATACGGCGGCTCGGGGTGCAGATGGAGACTGCCCCCGCCGAAACCGCAGAGGAGGGGCTGCAGAAGAAGATCGATGAGTTCACTGATGAGGTGCCGGAGATCGTGGTGGACGACCGGGAGACCTCCTCCCGGGTGGTCGAACGGCTGAGCGCTCTCGGGACCAGGCTCACCATCATGCGGCTTGAATCCGGCGACTATGCCATCGGTAACCGGATCCTCGTCGAACGGAAACGGGCACGGGACTTCGTGGACACCCTCGTGGACCGCGACCTCTTCGGCCAGCTGAAGGAGCTTGCGGCACAGGCGATGCGCCCGGTACTCATCATCGAGGGTGGAGACCTGTATACCCAGCGCGATATCCACCCGAATGCCCTGCGCGGGACCCTTGCGGCAATCGCCATCGACCTCGGCATCGCCGTGTTTCACTCCCGTGACGAGGAGGACACCGCACAGCTGCTCACCGTGATTGCCCGGCGGGAGGTGGAGCGGGGTGACCGGACTCCGCGGCTACCGCTCCGCAAGGCCTTCCAGTCTTCACAGGAAGAGATGGAGATGGTCATCGCCTCGTTCCCCGAGATCGGGGTGAAGAACGCACGGCTGCTCCTCGGGGAGTTCGGGTCGATACGGGCAATCATCGATGCAACTGAAGAGGAGCTGGCACTGGTCCGGGGCATCGGGGAGAAGAAAGCGCACCGGATCTTTGAACTCTCCCGGAAGAACTACCGTTAGCAGAGAAGCCGGAGAGCTTCTATCCCCCGCTTCAGCGAGTTCATCAGGACCATCACCCGCTCCGGATCAGGCTCCTCCCGGATTCGGAGGGCGAGGGCGATCAGCGTCCCTTCGAGCGTTGCGGCGAGGGACCGGTACTCTGTCCCTGCTGTTTCTTCCTGAACCGGAATCGCTGCCCCCCCTGCTGGTGCAGGCGGCTCCTGTTCCTCCCTGCCCTGCACCTCCCTGCAAACGACACACAGGGTCTCACCCTTATATTCAAAGAGCGGGCATCCGCACGACGGGCAGGAAGCGGAGAGCATCTTTCCCCCTTTCAGGAGGTAGTCTGCCATGATCTCGTCTTCACGTTTCATGGGCATTTCCCGAGCTGATATGTTTTATCAAACTATATAAATGGGAATAGTTGTATTAAATAGAGAAGAGGGGACAGCATGCCGAATCCCGAGAAGACCATCGATAACTGTATCCAGATGCTGCAGCACATCATGGATGACAGCACCATCCCGCGGAACATCCGCCGCGTCGCGGATGAGACCAGACAACTGCTGATGAACCAGAACAAGGGGACCGGGCTTCGTGCGGCCGAAGCGATCTCGAAGATTGACGAGATCAGCAACGACCCGAACATGCCCGTCCATGCACGGACACGGATATGGGAACTCGTCTCCACGCTGGAGACCATTCCGCTCGATTAAGCAGGAACTGATCTTTTTGCAGGCCGGGTCCCTGCCCCGGCTTCCGTGACCATCTTCAATCCGTCACGGTGATGATGACCATCCGGGTGCTTCTCCGACCATCCTCAATCCCTTACGGTGAGGATGATCGTCCGGGTCCTTCCCGGACGTACATCGAGTTCGAGCAGCACCACCTGCTGCCACGTGCCGAGGAGAGGTTCTCCCCCGCCAACCGGGACAGAAAGCGATGGGCCGACGATCGAGGCCTTGACATGCGATCTTCCGTTCCCATCGCCCCACCTGGTGTCGTGCGCATAGGGGATGTCGGAAGGTGCAACAACGGAGAGGGCCCGGTTCAGGTCAGAGAGCACCCCCGGTTCGTACTCGATGGTGGTCACGGCAGCGGTCGAACCGGTGACAAAGACATGAACCATTCCCT
>JAAEES010000188.1 GCA_013415575.1 Methanomicrobiales archaeon
GGATTTGAACCCCCGACCTATAGCTTAGGAGGCTACCGCCCTGTCCTGACTAGGCCACACGCCCCCGCCATTATCAATAGATGAAGAGAAGGTATAAGGTTTCCGCAATTCCACCAATGAACGAAATATGGACAGGATTGAGGTAGAAGAAGGCCGGACACGCTTTTTCGTCCCGCTCCAGGACAGTGCCCATGCGTTCCCCCCGGGGACCGCCCCGGTCTTCTACAACCGCCGGATGGAGCTCAACCGGGACGCAACCGTTCTCTTCATTTCTGTCATCAAACCGCGGACCTATCTCGATGCGATGGGCGCCAGCGGGGCGCGGGGTATCAGGATTGCGTCCGAATGCGGGGTACCGGTCACTATCAATGACCGCGATCCCCGGGCGGTCGGCCTCATCCACGAGAATGCAGCTCACGCCGGGGTCAGCGTGGAGGTGAACTGCCAGAACATGCATACCCTGCTCTCCTGCCGGAGATTCGATGCCGTCGATCTCGACCCGTACGGTTCACCCGCTCCGTACTGTGATTCTGCAATCCGCGGAACCCTCCGCTACCTGATGGTCACTGCTACCGATACCGCCCCGCTCTGTGGCGCCCACCAGAAAGCAGGTATCCGCCGCTACTTTGCGCATCCGGTCAACAACGAGTACCATGCCGAGACGGGCCTCCGGACCCTTCTCGCATTCGTAGTCCGGGAGGCGGTGAAATACGACCGGGGCATCCGGCCTCTCTTCTGTTTCTCCCGTGAACACTATGTCCGGGCGCACTTCCGTCTGGAGAACGGGGCCGGAAGAGCCGATACGGCGGTTGCGGGGATCGGGTACATCCACCAGTGCAGTGCCTGCCCGAACCGCATCGAGCAGCACGGAATCCTCCCGCTTTCCGAACCGTGCCCGTCATGCGGGAGTACAACCGTCCCCATCGGACCCCTCTGGCTGGGGGCGATCCAGGACCCGGAGATCATCATGGCGATGCTGGATCGGCTGCCGGAACAGCCCCTGAATACCGCCCGCGAACTCGGATCATTGCTGCATATCCTCCAGGACGAACTCTCCACCGCATCGTTCTATGACTACCATGTGCTTGCAAAGCTGGGAAAGGTCTCACCAAAACCAATTAGCGACGTGATAGCCGGGATCCTTGATGCGGGATACCGGGCAAGCCGGACCCACTATACCGGGACGGGCATCAGGACCGATGCCCCCTACCAGGTGATCATGGAAGTGTTGCAAGGATAAAGGACAGGATTCCCGTTCCTTCCGGATGACTGATTCCTTGTTCTGACGCCTCCGGGGCTCCGCACCACCGCTGCGGCGCCCACCGGGGACCGCTATCAGGCTGATGTCGGTGACATCCTCCCTCAGGAAAATACCGGTGGGAACGGGTATCACTGGCTGTGCACTCAGGGAGTACCAGAGCAGCAGGCTGAAACCCTAAAGATTTTCTCTCCTGAATCACAGCCAGAATGGACAAAAAAAGGAAAATTTCGGAGGAAAAACCTTCACGTTATTAATGCTCAATAATGATCGTGATCAGGTCGCCCTCTTTCAGGTGGTGCGGGAGGCCGACCCGCTGTCCGGGATGCTTGACTGAATGGCCCCAGACCCGGGCATACCGGAAGCGGTCGACGAAGTCCCGGTGGAGTTTCCGGCAGACATCCTCGATGGTGCTTCCCGTGCGGATGATCAGCGGCTCCTCGAGGTCCGCTGCCTCGCTCTGAGGCTTCAGGTATACCCGCATGAACCCGAGTGTATCATAGATCCGGTCCTTCATCTGCTCCACATGGTATCCGGTATGGGCAGATATCATGGCCGGGTCCATGGAGAACCGGCTTTTAAGATCTCTGACGATGTCCATTCTCTGGCTCTCCTCAATGAGGTCAATTTTGTTGACGGCGATGATAGCGGGCACGTAGATCCTGTTGCCGAGCATGGCATCGATAACTTCTTCCTGGGTAGCGTTTCCGCGGATCAGGATGTCGGCATTCATCATCTTGTTCTCAGCAAAAATGGACCGGATTTCATCGGTGTCGAGATCGAGCGTTCCCACCGAACTCACCCGGATCCCCCCGTGAGAGGTCTTCTTGATGGTGATGTCCGGTTTTGCCGTGTTGATCCTGATCCCGGCATCGTAGAGCTCCTTCATGAGCACGTCAACATGGGAGGAGTTGAACACGTCGACCAGGATCACGATCATATCAGCGCCCCGCACCACGCCGATAACCTCCTTCCCCCTGCCTTTTCCCATGGCGGCACCGGCGATCAGTCCCGGGATATCGAGGATCTGGATCTTTGCACCCTTGTGCTCCATGGCTCCGGGAACGACGGTGAGGGTGGTGAAGGCATAGGCCGCCACTTCACTCTTTGTCCCGGTCAGCTTGTTGAGGAGCGTACTCTTCCCGGTTGACGGGAACCCGACCAGCACCACCGTCGCATCCCCGGACTTCTTGACCGAATAGCCTTCTCCTCCGCCGGCCGACCTCATGGCACGGGCGACGGCTTCGTCCTTCATC
>JAAEES010000189.1 GCA_013415575.1 Methanomicrobiales archaeon
CTGCAATCAGAATTGCTGCCGAATCTGCTTTTAAAAGCAATTAATTCTCCATAGTCTTCACTGAAAAGTCTCCACCACAGGCCCGGGAGAGCGCCTCAAGGATGAGAGCTGTTCCTTTTTTGTCAAGGGGCTGGTTATCGTTCCCACACTTGGGCGAGTAGATGCACGCCGGGCACCCCTCCTCACAGGGACATTCCCTGACCAGGGCCGCTGTATGGTGGATCAAATCCTCAAAGATGCTGTAGGCCTTCTCGGAAAGCCCGATCCCGCCTTCGATCCCGTCATACACAAAGACTGCAGGACCGCCCGTCGCCGGGTGGGCAGGGACCGAGAGGCCGCCGAGATCCCACCGGTCGCACAGCACGTGGAACGGCATCATGGCAATCAGGGCATGCTCGGTCCCGTGCAGACCGCCGTCGGGATCCGCTCCGGCCAGGTGCAGGTTCTTTTCGAGATCATCGGGGGGAGTGAACCAGACTGACTTTGTTGAAAACACGAGTGGAGGCAGCTCGAGCGGTTCGATGCCCAGAATGGCATCATTGCGGATGATCTTGTAGGCGTAGTACTGCTCACTCACCTCGACGTCACCAAAGGTGAGGGTGAAATCACCGACCAGGCGGGACTCCCGGACCTGCCGGACGGTGATGTCCACGGACTTCAGGGGTCGGGTGTAGTAATCGACCTCAGAAGGGCTCACCCTGATGATCCCGTGGGAAAGATCCATGGAATCGACAAGATACTGCTCTCCCTGGTGGAGGAGCACCGCCCCCAGGTGTGCCTCCCGGAAGGCCTGCCCCCGGTTCATGGTCTCGAGTGTCCGGCCATTGGAGACGATCCGGAACGAGTCCCGGGAGATGCTCGTTAGCCCGACCAGATCATGCGGCCGCCTGCTCCCCGAGTACACGAGCCCCCGTGGGGTTTCCGCAACAAGGCGTTCGGCTTTCAGGGCATCGGCGACACTCAGGAAACCCTGCCCGAAGTATGCTGAATCTCCCGCGGTCAGGGGAAATTCGGCGGCTGCACAGAGGAGCTGTCCTGAGAGGATGTACGGATTTTTGAGACATGAAGTACTGGTCGAGGGGGTTTGCACTGGCCACCAGGAACGCAATCGATTCCCCTCCGCTCCTCCCTGCCCGCCCGGCCTGCTGCCAGGTAGCCATCATCGTTCCCGGGTACCCGGCAAGGATCACCCCGTCGAGCGAGCCGATATCAATCCCGAGTTCGAGGGCATTGGTTGAGACTACCCCTGCCAGAGAGCCCGATTTCAGCCGGTTCTCTATATCACGTCGTTCTTCCGGGAGGTATCCTGCCCGGTACGCAGCAATCGTATCCGTCGTGCCGACCCGCTCCCGTACCGCCCCTTCGCGGGCCCAGAGGGCCACCAGCTCGGTCATCTTCCGCGATCCGGTGAAGGTGAGGGTCTGGAGCCGGTGGCGCATGCATTCGACAAGCACACCGGCAGCATCCCGGTGAAACGATCCCTCCATGACCCCGTCCCTGAACGGGTTGTAGAGAACGAACCGCCGGGATCCCTTCGGCGCCCCGTCCCCGCTGACAGTCCGGAATGAAACCCCGCAGAGCCTCTCTGCAAACTCAGTCGGATTGGCGAGGGTGGCACTCGAGACTATGAACAGGGGGCCTGACCCATACCGGGCGCAGAGCCGCCGGAGACGGCGCAGGAGAAAAGCCACGTGCGACCCGGAGACTCCCCGGTACCGGTGACCTTCATCGACCACCACACAGGAGAGGCCGGACAGGAAGCGTGACCACTGGTGGTGCCAGGGGAGGATCTGGTGGAGCTCATGGGGGTTTGAAAGCACCAGCCGGGATTCCTGCCGGATACGCGGCCGGCGGTCGCGGGGGGTATCCCCATCATAGACCGCAGGACGGGCGGATACCCCGGTCTCGGTGCAGATATGTTCGATTGTCTTGAGCTGGTCATAGGTGAGCGCCTTGGTCGGGTAGAGGAAGAGCGCGGTGGCAGCGGGATCGATGAGCAGACGTTCGAGGACAGGGAGGAGGAACGCGAGGGTCTTTCCCGAAGCCGTCGGGGTGGTCAGGATGATGTTCTCCCCTTCCCGGAGCGCCTCCAGCATTTCTGCCTGGTGTAAATAGAGACTGACACGGTTCCGATCAAGGTGGTCCTGCAGAGGAGGCGGGAGCGGGCGATCCGGTCCCCGGAAGACCCCCTCATGTTCCGGAAAAGAACGGACGTGGGTGAGGCACGTGGCATACCGGGGGTGATTCTCCAATGCCGCAATGAGCGAATCCACAGTCATTCCGCTACCTCCCTGAGCAGGGTGAAGAGCCGGGCAAGCGAGACGAGGTCCTGCCGGTTGTGGGTCACGATCGGGACCAGCGGTCCCGGGTTTCCTGTGGTCAGGTAGGCCTCGTAGAATTCCGGTACCATGGCCCCCGGAATATCCCCGGTCCTCCGGATCCCGAACAGATGCTGCTCCAGGGTTCCCAGCCGGCAGTCCGGGAACCGGTGCCGCCATCGCTTTCGGGCAATGTGCAGCAGATCATAGTGTGGGTTGGCGATCCCGGCCGGGCGGCCGTAGAAGGCGGAACGCTCCACCAGGTAGGGGACATCAAAGGCCTTCCCGTTGAAAGAGACAATGACCCGGTTTTCCCCAAGCAGTTCGTGGACTGCAGAGAGCGCAGGCAGTTCCTCCTCAATACCGCGGAGCAGGAACTGGGTGACCCACAGGGAATCATCCTTTGCTTCGGCCAGTCCGAAGAGGACAATGGGCCGCGAGAAGAGCCCGAGCGTTTCGAGATCGATGAATAACAGGTCGCGGGAATCGTAGAATCCCGACGTCAGAAAAGAACGATGGTGGGACGGGGAATGCCACCGCGCCACCAGGTCGGCAATCGCCGGGGGCTCGGCTCCCGACAGGATCCTGAGTGTTTCGGCTGCTGACCTCCCGAAGCGCTGGTGGCGGACCAGGTCGGGGATGGTGCGATACCCCCTCGTTTTCAGCTGCTCCTCGGTCTTTGGTCCAATGCCGTGGACCAGCTGCAGGTCAGAGAAGAACAGTTCCTGTAATGTCTGCCGGTCCTGGTCGCAGAGATCCAGACGCTCTTCTGAACGGATGCAGTAGCAGACTCCTTCATACGTTTCATGCTCATTTCCCCTGAAAATCTCGTCAAAGCCCATCCCCTGGTAGGCTGAGATGAGGGCTGACAGCTGGTCCCGGGCAGCATCATGCTGGGATTCGTAGACCCAGGAATCATGGAAGCTGGTCCGGAATGCGGTGTCGTTCCGGATAATGGAATAGTCATGCGTCTCATCGATCCGCGAGCGCCACGCCCGGCTGAC
>JAAEES010000190.1 GCA_013415575.1 Methanomicrobiales archaeon
GATTGCCACCGGGATCAGCTGGTCTGCCCGGTACAGGAGCCGGGTCGTGTCGATCTCTGCAAACAGATCCCCCTTCATCTGTTCGATCCGGGTCACCGTACCGGTCGTGCCGGTCCTCGGGTAGCGGACCTGCATGCCGATCATGATTTCATCGGCGTTCATAGCTACCAATGGATGACAAAGAAACTATAAAGGTATTCTCCTGCCCACCTATCACCTGATGAGATACACGCTCCGGCGCGTACAGAAGCACTATTTTGACGGGACTCACCGGGTGAAGGCTCCTGAGGAGACCCTCTCGATCGTCGAACCGCTGATGGAAGGGGTAGGAATCGAGGAGATTACCGACATCACCCATGTTGACCGCCTGGGCATTCCCTGTTTTACCGCGTTCCGGCCCCGGGCCGCCAGAGGCGGCGTACGGCACCATGCCGGAAAAGGGAAGGACCCGGTGCAGGCCAAGGTTTCCGCCCTGATGGAGGCTGTAGAGCGCTACAGCGGCGAGTATCACCGCGATGCCATGGAGTTTGCATCCTACGAGGAAATAGGGATTCACCGGGCAATCGATCCCGAAGACCTCATCCTCCCGCGACCTCTCAAGCCGGGCGAAAAACTCCACTGGAGCCCGTCATATGACCTCCTCCGCGACGAAGAGCTATTCGTTCCGAGCAACGCGGTCTTCCATCCCTACGATACCCTGGGAATGACCATGCCCCTCTTCGCGAGCGATACCAACGGCCTGGCCAGCGGCAATGTTATGGAGGAGGCGATCCTCCATGCCCTCCTCGAGGTGATGGAACGGGATGCGATGAGCATGGCCGAGCAGGCACGCTCAATGGGGACCCGGCTGGAGATAGATCTCGACTGTCCGGCACAGGAGGTGCAGGACCGGTTTGAATCATGCGGGATCGAGATTCATCTCTGGCTGCTGAAAGGGCGGACCGGCATTCCCACCGTTGCAGCGGCAGGGGACGACACGGTGACCAGGGATCCGGCGCTCCTGGTGATGGGATCGGGCACCCATCCGGACCCGGCCATTGCTGCGCTGCGGGCACTGACCGAACTTGCCCAGAGCCGGGCCTCTCAGCTGCATGGGGGCCGCGAGAACCCCGGCCGCTCACAGCTGATCGCAAAGGCAGGATATGATCGCCTCAAGCGGATAAACCGGGAATGGTTTGCCGATGCACCGGCGGTCCCCCTTTCTGCGTTCGACAACCTCGCCACCCCGTTTATCGATGAGGACATCAGGGTGGTGCTTGAAGAGCTCAAACCGCACGTAGAACGGGTCTGTGTCTGCGATCTCTCACGGACCGATATCCCGGTGGTGCGGGTGATCGTCCCCGGGCTCGAGATCTCCCACGTGAACCGGGATCGGGTGAGAAAGAAACGGCAGAGCAGGTAAGGAGCGGGCGAAAAGCGGTGAACCAGCCCTTTACCCACGCCGCTGCAGGACGCTGATACGAAAGATCTGTCAGGAGGACCCGGGTTACCCGGGAAAAATAATTTCCTGACTATCGCCCGTCCCTGTGATCGTGAATCTCAAATCATCACTTTTTCCAGCTGTGATGCCGTCCGCACTGTGCTGTCCCGCGGTCTCCCGTGCGGCATCTTTACCGGCCCTCCGTGAAGCGCTCCGAAGATCTCGGCCACGGCCTCTCCAAGGGAAGGGCCGTACCCGCCTTCCAGAATCAGGGCAAGGGGCTGGTCGACTGCTTCCATGAGAATCCGGGTCAGGACACCGAAATCCTGCGGTGAAAGCCGCATCCCGTTCATGGGATCATCGGAAAGCGGGTCCTGCCCGGCGGAGATGATCAGGAGATCGGGTTTGAAGTGATAGAATGCCTCGGAAAAGACGTTGGTGAACAGGAAGGCATAGTCATCGATGCTGCAGCCCTGCCTGATCGGGGCATTCAGGGTGAAGCCCTTCCCTCTTCCCTCACCAATTTCATCGATCCATCCGGTTCCGGGGAACGCATTGCTCATGTGAACCGAGCAGAAGAGGACACGGTCGCTCCGGTAGAAGATCTTCTGGGTCCCGTTGCCGTGGTGGAGATCCCAGTCGAGGATGGCCACCCGGTCGACCTGCTCCAAAGCCCAGGCTGCGGCCACCGCGGCATTGTTGAAGAGGCAGAAACCCATGGCCCGGTCCGGCTCGGCATGGTGTCCGGGAGGGCGGATGAGGGCGAAACAGTGCTCGCCGTCGAGGGCCCGTTCAGCGGCTCTGACAGACGATCCCGCCGCAAGGAGGGCGGTCTCAAACGATCCCCGGTTGACGTAGGTATCCATATCAATGTAGTGGATACCGTCGAACGAGCTGAAGTATTCGATCATCCGGACGTGGCGCCGGTTGTGAACCCGCTCGAGATCGGCAACCGAAGCCTCAGCCGGCCTCAGGTGATTCACGTAATCCGGGAGGCGGGAGACCGCCCTGAGGAGGCGTTCCCGGT